>JAEWEX010000368.1 GCA_023389135.1 Pseudomonadota bacterium
CCCATGCGAAGCGCATTCTCTACACTGCGGAGCGCTTCACGGCGGACGAGGCGCTGGCCATGGGCTTCGTGTCCGAGGTGGCCGACGACCCGCTTGCGGCCGCCGGTGCGTTCGCGGGCGGCATGGCCGGCAACGCGCCGCTGTCCGTCGCCGGCGCGAAGTTCATCCTGGACGGCGTCGCCATGGGCGCCGGCGCGCTGGACGTCGCGGCCGCGCAGCGGCTGATCGACCAGGCCGGCGACAGCGACGACTACCGCGAGGGCCGGGCGGCGTTCGCGGAGAAGCGGGCGCCGGATTTCAGGGGTCGCTGACGAGATGAAGCCCGCGACGTTCGACTACGAGGTGGCCGACAGCGTCGAGGCGGCGCTGGCCCTGCTCGCGCGCGGCGGCGGCGACGCCAAGGTGATCGCCGGCGGCCAAAGCCTCGTGCCGATGCTGAACTTCCGGCTGCTGAAGCCGGCGGTGCTGGTGGACATCAACCGCATCCCCGGGCTCGACCGCATCCAGGAGCGCGACGACGGCATCCATGTCGGCGCGCTGGTGCGCCACCGGCGGCTGGAGACCGACGCCGTGATCGCCCGGCGCCTGCCGGCGGTCGCGGCCGCCATGACCCACGTCGCGCACCTCGCCATCCGCAACCGCGGCACCATCGGCGGCAGCCTGTCCCATGCCGACCCGGCGGCGGAGCTTCCCATGATGGCGCTGCTGGCCGACGCCGTGATCGAGATCGCCGCGCCCGCGGGCGCGCGCAGCGTCGCGGCGGAGGACTTCTTCGTCGGCACGCTGACCACCGACCTCGGCGAGGAGGAACTGGTCACCGGCGTGATGTTCCCGCGCGAGGCGCAGGCGGCGGGCTGGGGCTTCGAGGAGGTGGCGCGCCGGCACGGCGACTACGCGCTGGCGGCGGCTGCGGTGACGCTGGACATCGAGCACGGCCTGATCGTGCAGCCCCGGATCGCCCTGATGGGCGTGGGCGAGACGCCGCTGCGCGCCCGCGCCGCCGAGGCGGTGCTGGACGGGCAGGACTTCTCCGAGGCGCTCGCGGCCGAGGCGGCCGAGGCGGCCATGGCCGCCACCGAGCCCAACACCGACCTGCACGCCTCCGCCGACTACCGCCGGCACCTGGCCGGCGTGCTGGTGCGGCGCGCCCTGGGCGCGGCCGTCAGGCGCGCCGCGGAGGCCCGGCCGTGAGCGAGCGCGCCATCGCCGTCACCGTCAACGGCACGCGCCATGAGCGCCGCGTCGAGCCCCGGCTGCTGCTGTCGGACTTCCTGCGCCAGACGCTCGGCCTCACCGGCACCCATGTGGGCTGCGAGCACGGCGTGTGCGGCGCCTGCACCGTCATGGTGGACGGCGACAGCATGCGCGCCTGCCTGATGTTCGCGGTGCAGGCCGACGGGCTCGACATCCGCACGGTGGAGAGCCTCGGCACGCCCGAGCGGCTGTCGCCGCTGCAGCAGGCGTTCCACGAGCATCACGGCCTGCAATGCGGCTTCTGCACGCCGGGCATGCTGATGACGGCCATGGACCTGCTGAAGAAGTATCCGCTCGCGACCGACGACGAGATCCGCGAGGGCCTGTCCGGCAATCTGTGCCGCTGCACGGGATACGAGCACATCGTGGCGGCCGTGCGCACTGCGCGCCGCCGCCTGGCGGAGGACGCGGCATGAAGCTCCACTTTCTCTCCGGCGGCCGGCTGCGCATGAAGAAAAGCGTGTTCTTCCCGGCCGCGGACCGGGCGGAGACCATGGAGCTGCCGGTTTCCAGCGTGCTGATGCGGCACGCGCAGGGCAATGTGCTGTTCGACACCGGCTGCCATCCCTCGGTGCCGGAGGACCCCGAGGCGCGCTGGGGCGCGCTCGCCCGGGTGATGGCGCCGGTCATGGAACCGGGCGACCACGTGCTCGCCGGCCTCGCCTGCGTCGGGCTCGAACCCGACGACATCGACGTGGTGGTCAACTCCCACTTCCACCCCGACCATTGCGGCTGCAACGCCTTCTTCCGCAAGGCCAACCTGATCGTCCACGAAAGGGAGCTGGCGGCCGCCCGCGCGCCCGGCGCGGAGCAGCAGGGCTATCTGGCCGCCGACTGGGACCACCCGATGCCCATCGAGGCGATCGCCGGCGAGCGCGACCTGTTCGGCGACGGCCGCGTGGTGCTGGTGCCGCTGCCGGGCCACACGCCGGGCAGCATCGGCGCGCTGGCCGCCACCGAGCGCAGCGGCACCTTCCTGCTGGCCGCCGACGCCGTATCCATGCGCGAGAACCTCGACCGCGACATCGTGCCCCGCAACACCTGGAACGCCGAGGCGGCGGCCGCGACCTTCGCCGAGATCCGCCGCATCGAGGCCGGCGGCGCGACCGTCATCTGCGGCCATGACGACGCGCAATGGCAGCGCCTGCGCAAGGGCGCCGACTGCTATGAGTGACGCCGCGCTGCGCCCGCCCGCGGAGCCGGCGCCCGACGCGGCGGCGCTCAGGCCCAAGCTCGTCGGCGCGCGGGTGAAGCGCACCGAGGACCCGCGGCTCCTGACCGGCCATGGCAGCTTCGTGGACGACCGCAGCCTGCCCGGCATGCTGCACCTGGCGATCCGGCGCAGCGACCATTCCCATGCGCGCATCGCCGGCTACGACCTCGACGCCGCCCGCGCCGCGCCGGGCGTGGTGGAAATACTGACGGCGGCCGACCTGGCGGGCGTCGCCGCGCCGGTGGTGGCGACCTCGCGCATGGCCAACTACCACGGCACCCCGATCGCGGCGCTGGCCACGGGCAAGGTGCGCTATGTGGGCGAGCCCGTGGTGGCGCTGGTGGCGGAGAGCCGCTACCTCGCCGAGGACGCGCTGGAGCTGGTCGGCATCGACTTCGAGCCGCTGGAGACGGTGATCGACCCGGTGGCGGCCGCCGCCGGCGCGCCGTTCCTGCACGAGCAGATCGCCACCAACGTGCTGGTCGACCGCAGCTTCGCCAAGGGCGACGCGGATGCGGCGTTCGCCGCCGCCGCCCATGTGGTCTCCGGGCGCTTCCGCTTCCGCCGCAAGACCCCCGTGGCCATCGAGAACCGTTCCTGCCTGGCGGAGTTCGACCAGGGCCGGCGCGCGCTGACGCTGCATTCCTCGACCCAGGTGCCGGGCATCGTGCGCGACGCCATCGCCGAGGCGCTGGACCTGCCCGGCCACGGCCTGCGCGTGATCGCCCCCGACGTCGGCGGCGGGTTCGGCGGCAAGGGCTCGCTCTATCCCGAGGAGGTGCTGGTGTGCCTGCTGGCGCGCCGTCTCGGGCGGCCGGTCAAGTTCACCAGCGACCGGATGGAGGACCTCGCCAGCACCAGCCACGGCTTCGACGAGATCATCGAGGCGGAGATCGCGCTCGACGCCCACGGCCGCATGCTGGGCATGCGCGCCGACGTGCTGGGCGACACCGGCGCCTATTCGATCTATCCGTGGACCGCGGGGCTGGAGCCGGTGCAGGTGGTCAGCTTCCTGCCGGGCCCCTACCGCATGCCGGCCTATGCCGCCCGCGTCAGGGCGGTGGCCACCTCCAAGGCGCCGACCGGGCCCTATCGCGGCGTCGGGCGGCCGACATCCGCCTTCGTCACCGAGCGGCTGATGGACATGGCGGCGCGCCGGCTGGGCGAGGACCCGCGCGACTTCCGGCTGAAGAACTTCGTGGCGCCGGACGAATTTCCCTACAAGACCGGCTCCGGCATCGTCTGGGACCAGTCCAGCTTCACCGAATGCCTGCACGCTGCATGCGACGCCGTGGGCTACGACGCGCTGCGGCGCGAGCAGCGGGAGGCGCGCGCGGCCGGGCGCTGGTTCGGCATCGGCATCGCCTCCTATGCGGAGCTGACCGGCATCGGCTCGCGCATCTCGGCGGCGCCCGGCATGCCCATCAACACCGGCACCGAGACCGCATCGATCCGGATCGACGCCACCGGCGGCGTCACGGCGGCGTTCGGCGTCGCCTCGCACGGGCAGGGGCTGGAGACCACGCTGGCGCAGATCGTGGCCGACGAGCTCGGCTGCCGCATGCAGGACATCCGCATCGTCCATGGCGACAGCGACGCGGTCGCCAACGCCACCGGCACCTATGCCAGCCGCAGCGCGGTGCTGGCGGGCGGGGCGGCGACGCTGGCCGCCCAGGCCGTCAGGGAGAAGGTGCTGCGCGCGGCCTCGCACCTGATGGAGGCGGCGGAGGCCGACCTGGTGGCGGAAGGCGGCCGCATCACCGTCGCCGGCACCGACCGCTCCATCAGCTTCCGCGAGGTCGCCCGCGCGGTCTATGCCGAGATGGGCCGCATCCCGCGCGACGTGCGCGAGGAGCTGGAGGCGACGCGGCTGTACGATCCGTTCTTCGGCACCACCGCCTCCGCCAGCCATGTCTGCACCGTGGAGATCGACCCGGAAACCTTTCAGGTCCGCATCGGCCGCTACGTGGTGGCCGAGGATTGCGGCCGGCTGATCAACCCCATGGTGGTGGACGGCCAGGTCCATGGCGGGGTGGCGCAGGGCATCGGCGCGGCGCTGTACGAGGAGGTGGTCTATGACGATTTCGGCCAGCTCCTGACCGCCAGCCTGGCGGACTACGTGATCCCCGCCGCCAGCGAGGTGCCGCCCATGACGGTGGTGCACCTGGAGACGGTGTCGCCCACGACGCTCGGCGGCTTCCGCGGCATGGGCGAGGGCGGCACCATCGGCGCGCCGGCGGCGGTGGCGAACGCCATCGCCGACGCGCTGGCCCCGCTCGGCATCGAGATCGACGAGCTGCCGGTCAGCCCCGAGCGGCTCTACCGGCTGATCGCCCACGCAAGGTCAAAGAGGTAACCCCATGGACATGCAACTCGCCGACAAGGTCGCGCTGGTCACGGGCGCCGCCAGCGGCGTCGGCCGCGCCATCTGCACCGCGCTCGCCGCCGAAGGCGCGGCGGTGGCGGTCAACTACCGCTCCTCGGCGGCCGAGGCCGAGGCGCTGGCGGCCGACATCGCCGCCGCCGGCGGAACGGCGCGGGCCTACCGGGCCGACGTCGCCGACCTCGGCCAGGTGAAGGCGATGGTGGACGCGGTGGCGGCAGATTTCGGCGGCCTCGACATCCTGGTCAACAATGCGGGCATCGCGCTCAGGAAGCGGTTCGCCGAGACCGCGCCGGAGGACTGGAAGCGCCAGATCGACGCCTGCCTCTACGGCGCGATCCATTGCTGCCACGCGGCGGCGCCGCATCTGGAGGCCAGCGGCAGCGGGCGCATCGTCAGCCTGATCGGCGACAGCTCGCGGGTGGGCGAATCCGGGCTGTCCATCGTCGCCGCCGCGCGCGCCGGCGTGGTCGGGCTGATGAAGTCGCTCGCCCGCGAGATGGGCCGCAGCGGCGTCACCGCCAATGCGGTGTCGCTGGGCCTGGTGGAGACCGGCCATGACGGCGCCTGGCTCGACGCCAACCGCGAGAAGCTGGTGAAGTTCTATCCCACGCGCCGCCTCGGCCAGGCGGAGGACGTGGCGCCGGCGGTGACGCTGCTGGCCTCGCCGCTGTCGGGCTGGATCACCGGCCAGGTGATCAGCGTCAGCGGCGGCTTCTCCATGGTCTGATGCCGGCAAAGCACAGGGTGCACCCATGATCCGGACCGATCTCATCGCCTCCGTCCCGGCCCTGCTTGCCCGGCACGCGGCGGACCAGGGCGAGCGCATCGCCTATCGCGACATCCGCCGCGGGGTCACCTGGCGCGCGCTTGAGGCGCGCACCGCCCGGCTCGCCGGCCACCTGGCCGATGCGGGGCTGGCGCCGGGCGAGGCGGTGGCGCTGCTGCTGCCCAATTCGGTGGACTGGGTGGAGGCGTGCCTCGCCATCGTGCGGGCCGGCGGCGTGTGCGTGCCGATCAGCTACGAGGCGACCGCCTCCGAGATCGGCTACCGGCTGGCGGATGCGGGCTGCCGCATCGTGATCGCCACCGACGAGAAATGCGCGCTGGTGGAGGGTCTGCGCGCCGAGGCGCCGGGCGTGCACACGCTCATCCTGGCCGACCGCGGAGACACGCGCGGGCAGGGTCCCCGGCTGGCGGAGCTCGCCGACAGCGAACCGCGGCAGGCGCCGCGCGATCCCGACGACATCGATGCGTCGTCCTTCATCATCTACACCTCCGGCACCACCGGCCGCGCCAAGGGCGTCTATCTGACCGTGCGCGGCATGCTGTGGGTGACGGCGGCGTGCTGGGCGCCCATCGCCGGGCTCTCGCGCGACGACACCGTGCTGTCGCCGCTGCCGCTGTTCCATTCCTACGCCCTCAACCTCTCGGTGCTGTCGATCCTCGCCACCGGGGCGAGCGAGTACATCATGGAGAAGTACTCCACCGGCGAGGCGGTGCGGCTGCTCGCCAGCGGGGAGTTCACCTTCTTCCCCGGCGTGCCGACCATGTTCCACTACTTCGTGCAGGGCGCGGAGGGCGATGCGGGGCTGACCTTCCCCGGGCTAAGGCTCGCGGTCTCGGCCGGCGCCATCATGCCGGGCACGCTCAACCGCGCCTTCGAGGAGCGCTTCGGCGTGCCGCTGCTGGACGGCTACGGCATCACCGAGACCTCCACCATGGTGACGCTGAACTGGCCGACCGGCGGGCGCATCATGGGCTCGTGCGGCCTGCCGCTGCCGGGGCTCGCGGTGCGCATCGTGGACCCGAATACGGGGCGCGACGCCGAGGCCGGGCAGGAGGGCGAGCTGATCGTGCGCGGGCCCAACGTCATGCCGGGCTACCACAACAAGCCGGAGGAGACCGCCCGGGCGCTGCGCGCCGGCTGGTACCACACCGGCGACCTCGCCCGCGCCGACCCGCACGGCTTCCTCACCATCACCGGGCGGCTCAAGGAGCTCATCATCCGCGGCGGGCAGAACATCGCGCCGGCCGAGATCGAGGAGGTGGCCAACACCTTCGAGGCGGTGCTGGACTGCGCGGTGGTGGCGGGGCCGCATCCGAGCCTGGGCGAGGTGCCGGTGCTGTTCGTGGTGCCGCGCGACAGCGCGGGCATCGACGCCGAGGCGCTGATCGCGCACTGCCGCACGCACCTGTCGTCCTACAAGGTGCCGCACGAGGTGCGCGTGACGCACGAGATCCCGCGCACCGGGTCGGGCAAGATCATCCGGTTCCGGCTGGCCGACCAGCTCAAGGGCTGAGGACCGCCATGGCGACCCGCTGGTTCGAGGACATCGCGCCGGGCGACACCATCCGCGCCGCCGCGCCCATGGAGGTGACGCTCGACGAGGTGAAGGCGTTCGCCGGACGGTGGGACGTGCAGTGGCTGCACCTGGACGAGGCGGCGGCCGGCGCGGGGCCGTTCGGCGGCGTCATCGCCAGCGGGTGGCACACGCTGGCCATCACCATGCGCCTGATCACCACCGCCGGCTTTTTCGGCGACAACGTCATGGTGGGGGCGGCCGCCGAGGTGAAATGGCTGAAGCCGGTGTGGCCGGGCGACAGCCTTGATGCGCGCGCGGAGATCCTGGAGACCTCGGACGTGCTGCGCAAGCCGGACTACGGCGGGGCGCGGGTGCGGGTGACGACGCTCAACCAGCATGGCGAGGCGGTCGCGGTGCAGACCTGGCAGGTGCTGGTGCCGCGGCGGCCTCAGGCCGGCGGGTAGCGGGCCGCGTAGGTCATGGCGTAGTCGATGTCCCGGGGATGGATGCGCCCGGGCACGCCCGGGCACACCACGACGGCGCGGGTCGCCTCGCCGGTGGCGCGCGCCACGAAGCGCGAGGTGACCTCGCGGTCGGTCCTGAGCCAGCGGTCGCCCCAGTTCTTGAGCAGGATCATCGGCGCGTAGATATCGCGCCCCTTGGAGGTCAGCCCATAGGCGCCGCTGCCGCCGGCGGGCCGCTCCAGGAAGCCGGACGCCACCAGGTTGTTGAGCCGGTCCGACAGGATGTTGGAGGCGATGCCGAGATTGTTCAGGAACTGGTCGAAGCGGCTGTTGCCGTGGAAGAACTCCTGGAGGATCAGGAAGGTCCAGCGGTCGCCCACCACCGACAGCACGCGCTCCACCGAGCACGGACGCCAGCCGCGGGCCTCGTCGCGGCGGCTCATGCGGTGGCTGCGCTCCACGCGGGCCGGCCGCGGCCGCCAGTAGCCCTCGCCGATCTCGAACCGCACCGCGCGCGGATCGACCGGGGCGCCGTCATGGGACCACACGATCTCCGGCGAGAACCAGCGCCGCGCCGGCTTGTGGTACAGCGCCACCGGCGGGGTGCCGTCGCACAGCCAGCGGTCGCCGTACCACATCAGGCCGAGGAAGATCTCGTGCAGGTCGCGGCCGCGCTCCGACAGCACGTAGCGCTTCCACGAGCGCCCGTCATGCACCGCGCGCTGCTCGAAGATGCCGACCTCGACCAGCCGCGACAGGCACTTGGTCAGCGTCGCGCGCGGCACGCCGAGGTCGGCGGCGAAGGTGCTGAAGCGCCGGGCGCCGAAGAACGCCTCGCGGATCACCAGGAAGCGCCAGGGGTCGGCCAGGATGTCCAGCGTGTCGGAGATGGCGCTGTCGCGCACCCGCCCGGCCGGCGCGGTGCGGTCGGGACGCGGCGGCGTGGCGGGCAGGGGCTCGACGCTCGACATGGGCTCCGTGCGGGTCGCGGGCTCGCCGCCAGTCTCGCGGATTTCCGCGGCCGGGGGAATGGCTAGCCAGGCGCCGTTCCCTGCGCCTCCATCTCGCGCATGCGGAAGCGCTGGACCTTGCCGCTGGCGGTCGCCGGGAACCCGGCGACGATGCGCACGTGCCTCGGGATCTTGAAGCTGGCGATGCGGCCCCGGCACATCTCGCGGATCTCCGCGCCGGTGGCCGTCGCGCCGGGCTTCAGCCTGACCCAGGCGCAGGCCTCCTCGCCATAGGTGTCGTCGGGGACGCCGAACACATAGGCCTCCGCGACCGGCTCGAGCGCCAGCAGGAACTCCTCGATCTCGCGCGGGTAGATGTTCTCGCCGCCGCGGATGACGGTGTCCTTGAGCCGGCCGACGATCTGGACGTAGCCGTCCTCGCGCATGGCGGCGAGGTCGCCGGAATGCATCCAGCCGTCGGCGTCCACCGCCTCGGCGGTGGCGTCGGGGCGGTTCCAGTAGCCCTTCATCACCGAATAGCCGCGGACGCACAGCTCGCCGGCCGCGCCGCGCGGCATGATGCGGCCGGACGAGGGATCCACGACCTTGGCCTCCAGATGCGGATGGAT
>JAEWEX010000473.1 GCA_023389135.1 Pseudomonadota bacterium
CTCGCGGGAGGCGCGGCCGGCGCCGGCCAGCCCCATCATGGAGGCGATGGCCGCCACCGCGAAGGCGCCGTTGGCGAGCCCGAGCGCGAACACGGACGCCGACAGCGGCCAGCGGCCGGGATCGAACCCGCCCGCGGCCAGCGCGAACAGCGCCAGCGCCGAGGCGGTGCAGCCGCCCACCATCCACGACCGCATGGCGCGGCGGGCGAAGCCGCCGGTGGCGTGGGAGGCGATGGCGACCAGGATCATGCCCAGGAACACGCCGGCATGCTGGATGCCCGACAGGCTGGTGGACTGGCCGGGCGTCATGCCGAACACGGTGCCGGCGAACGGCTCCAGGATGAGGTCCTGCGCGCTGTAGGCCAGCATCGAGACGAACACGAACACGGCGAAGCGGCGCGCCTGCGGCTCGGCCCAGACCTCGGCCAGCGCCGCGCGGAACGGCACCGCGGGCGGACCGGCCCTGCGCTCCACCGGGGCGGTGGAGGCCTCCACCCGCCACACCGCAACCACGGAGACGGCGAACGCCGCGGCGCACACGGCGGCCGTGACGCCCACGAGGCGCAGCGAGGTGAAGGGGTCGAGGAAGCGGCCGACGGCGACGGCCGTCACCACGAAGCCGGCGATCATCATCAGCCAGACGATGGTGGCGGCCGGCCCGCGGCGGCGCTCGTCGACCCTGGTGGCCAGCAGCGCCAGCAGCGAGGTGCCCGCCGCGCCGACGCCGACGCCGATGGCGACGAAGGACGCGACCGCGAGCGCCAGTCCGGCGGCGAAGGCATTCTCCATGAGCGCGGTGGCGACCGCGGCGCCGAGCCCGCCCAGCGCCAGAACCGCCATGCCGCCGAGGATCCACGGGGTGCGCCGTCCGCCGCAGTCGGAGCCGTGGCCCCAGCGCGGGCGCGACATCTGCACCGCATAGTGCAGCGCCACCAGCGCGCCGGGCAGGACGGCGGGCAGCGCGTACTCGACCACCATGACGCGGTTGAGGGTGGAGGTCGTCATCACCACGATGGCGCCGAGCGCGGTCTGCACCAGCCCGAGCCGGACGATGCCGACCCAGCCGAGTGTCGCCGCGCCCGTCACAGCGCCACCGCCGCAGGCCGCACGGCGAAGGCCGCGACCAGCATGCCGATGACGTAGAGCGTGGTGCCGGTGGCGTTGTACCAGGCGGCCTTCTCGCGCGGGCTGGCGAGCAGGCGCGCCATCAGCAGGCCCTGCGCCGCCACGAGCGCGGCCACCGCCAGCGCGTGAAGCGGCCGGTCCCACGCCACCAGCAGCGCGACCACCACGGCCTGAGGGACCGCCATGACGATGCAGGCGAGCCGCGCGGCGCGGTCGACGCCGAGCTGGACCGGCAGCGAGCGCAGGCCCATGCGGGTGTCGCCCTCGACCGACTTGAAGTCGTTGAGGGTCATGATGCCGTGGGCGCCGATGCTGTAGAGCGCGGCGAGCGCGAGGATGCGCCCGTCGGGCAGCGCGCCGAGCATCAGCGCCGCGCCGGTGAACCAGGGCAGCCCCTCATAGCATGCGCCGACCGCGGAATTGCCCCACCAGCCATTGGCCTTGAGGCGCAGCGGGGGCGCGCTGTAGGCCCAGGCCAGCGCGATCCCGACCACCGCCGCGGCGAACACCCACGGGCCCAGCAGCGCGGCGACGAGGAGCGACAGCGCCGTCCAGCCGATGGCGATCCACAGCCCCCAGCGGCCGGGAATGCGCCCGGACGGGATCGGCCGGTCGGGCTCGTTGATGGCGTCCACATGCCGGTCGAACCAGTCGTTGACGGCCTGGCTGGTGGCGCAGACCAGCGGCCCGGCCAGCACCATCCCCGCCAGCATCAGCGGCCAGTGGCGGCCGAGCGGCACGCCCGACGAGACCACGCCGCACATGAACGCCCACATGGGCGCGAACCAGGTGATCGGCTTCAGCAGGGTGAGCACCGCGGAGAGCGCGGGACGCTGCAGGGGGACCGCCGTGACTGCCGGGTTCGCCATGGGGGGAGGATAGCCGCAGGGCTCCAGGAGCGTCAATCAATCCTGACAGACGAGGCGCGGCCGAATGTCATAAAATTCTGACAGGCTACCGCTCGGGGTCGGGCCCCAGATCGCCCAGCCCATACCGCCTGAGCTTGGAATACAGGCTCTGGCGGCTGAGCCCCAGCATCTGCGCGGCGGAGGCGCGGTTGTCGCCGGTCAGCTCCAGCGCGGCCTCGATGGACAGCCGCTCGATGACGTCCGTGGTCTCGCGCACGATGTCCTTGAGCGAGACGCGGCCGATCAGGCCGGTGAGCTGCTCCACCGAGCGCGGCAGGTCGCGGATGCCCCGCGGCTCGGGCGCGGCGCGGGCGCCGACGCTGCGCAGCATGAAGCCGATGCACGGTTCCTCGGCGTCGGTCACCGAGACCGCGGAGACCTCGACCTCCTCGGCGGCGCCGAACTCCCCGCGCAGCACGGTGCCGAAATGGCGCACCGAGCCATGCTCGCGCAGGCTGGCCATCAGCACGTTGAGATCGACCTCGGTGCGGCCGAGCCAGCGCTCCAGCGGCTCGCCGCGCACCTGCTCCTCGGTGGCGATCTGCGCCAGCTCCAGGAAGGCGGGGTTGACGGTGAGGATGCGCCGCTGCGGATCGGTGACGACGAAGGCGTCGGGCGAGCTCTCGACCACGCTGAGCAGGCGAGAATCCGGCCGCGGGACGCCGCCCTCAGCAGCGGTTTCGGCCTGCGGCGGCAGCAGCCGCACCAGGAAATGCGCGGAATTCTCCTGGCGGAACAGCGAGGCGGAGACGCGCAGGGAATGCTCGCTCTCGGCGAGCCGGGCGACGACGTCCTCGGCGCGGCCGACCACGCGGGCCGTGGACAGCATCTCCTGAAGGGCCTGGCCGCTGCGGCCGTCGAACAGCGCCGCGACCGGGCGGCCGATGACCTGGCCGGCCGTGCGCGCGATGAGGCGGCCGGCGGCGGGGTTGACGTCCACCACCTTCTGGCTCGCCGCGTCGACGATCAGCACCGCCTCCGACGCGATCTGGAACAGCAGGCGGTAGCGTGTCTCGGCATGCCGCAGCCGCGCATATTCGCGCTCCATGGACTGCTGGGCGTTGACAAGGCGCTGCTGCAGCGCCGCCAGCGCGCGCAGGTCGCGGCCGATGGCGACGACGCGGCCGGCGCGGCCGAGCTGCATGGCCGAGTAGCGCACCGGCAGGTCCGGCCCCGCAGGCGAGGGGTGGTTGACCTGACGCCAGCGCGGCGGCTGGCTCGACAGCGCGTCGCCCAGGAGCTGCTCGATCTTGGGCCGGCTCTCGACCGTGACGGTCTCGACCCAGCGGCGGCCGAGCCACTCCCCGGCGCCCTCGCGCGTCAGCTCCTCGTTGCCGAAGGCGACGTCGCGGATGATGCCGTCGCGGTCCAGCACGAGGGCGATGTCGGCGGCGGTGGCGATCAGCTGCGCGGCGACGTCCGCCTTCAGGTCCCCAAGCGATGACCTGGGGGCCGTGAACGGCACGACCATATCTCGCGCGACCGTGGATTCCATGCCGGCCACCGATTCTCCCGCTGGCAGTCCGCTCAGGCGCCCATCGCCATGCGGCCCAATAGGTCATTGGACCGGGCGACCGCCGAGGCGCCGTCGCCGGTCGTCAGGTCTGCACCGACCCTTCGCCCCAGATCCGCGTCGTGGAGGAACAACTGGCCGCCAACCATGATCGTGACGGACCGATTGAGCGATTTCCGCCGGATCAGTTGGATAATGGAAGCCGTCTCGCCGAGCAAGCCTTCGCAACTGAGCGACAGCCCGACGGCGGTGAACCATTCGTCGCGGACCAGATCGACGAGCTCGGCGCGCGTGCGCGGCATCTCCCCGCTGACCTCCCAGCCGTCGCGGCGGTAGAACTCCGCCACCATGGCGACGCCGAGCGTGTGCTGCTCGCCGGGCACGGGCACCATCAGGGCGCGGCGGCCGGCCTGCCACCCGCCCCCGTCCTCGAAGTCGGGGCTGAACGCGCGCATGATCTGCTGGAGCCGCGACACGCCGACCGTGACGTCGGTGAAGTCGCAGAGATCGGCCCGCCAGAGATCGCCGAGCAGGCGCGCGGTGGGCGCCAGCAGGTCCACGAACAGCGCCTCCAGCGACATGCCCTCGGCGCGCAGCACCTGCACGA
>JAEWEX010000486.1 GCA_023389135.1 Pseudomonadota bacterium
CTGCATCTGAGGGGCGCGGCCAACGACGCGCGCGAGATGGCGCGCTGGCTGCTGGAGAGCGGCGTGCCCGCCGCCAACATCCGCCTGCTGGCGGACAATGCGGGCGAGGTGCCGGCCGGCCTCGGCGCACCGGTGGAGCCGACCAAGGCGGCCATCGTCGCGGCGTTCGACGAGGTCACGGCCGCGGTGGCGCCGGGCGATCTGGTGGTGTTCCACTTTTCCGGCCACGGTTCGCAGCAGCGCGACCTCAGCGGCGACGAGGGCGGCGGCAGCGACGAGATCTTCATGCCCATCGATTCGGGCCGCTGGGACACCGCCACCGGGCTGATGCAGAACGCCCTGGTCGACGACGAGCTGGATTTCCTGACGGCGCGCATCCGCAATGCCGGCGCCGACATCTGGGCGGTGATTGACGCCTGCCATTCCTCGACCGGGTTTCGCGGCGCGGGCGACGGCGCGGGCCCGATGCGGACCCGGTTCATCCCTCCGGCGGTGCTGGACCCCGACGGCGCCATGGAGCTTGCGACGCCCGACGGCCGCGTCGCGGACGGCGATCTGGAGGGCCTGGCCACGCTGCCGCTGAAGGCCGATGCCGGGCGGCTCGCCGTGTTCTATTCCGCGCAGGAGCACCAGCGCGCGGGCGAGAAGCCGCTGCCCGACGAGGCCACGGGCGCCTGGCACGGCCTGTTCAGCTTCCACATGCTGCAAAGGCTGCGCACCGCCTCCGGCGCCAGCTACCGGCAACTGTTCCAGTCCGTGGTGGACGACCTGCGCGCCGCTGGCGTCGCGGCCGCGCAGACCCCGGACTACGAGGGCGACATGCTGGACGAGCCGATTCTCAAAGGCGAGGCGGCGGTGGCGCGCCAGTGGGCGGCGTCGGGAACCGGCGTGTCGGCCGGCTATCTCCACGGGCTTGCGCCCGGCTCCATCGTGGCGCTGGTGGCCGATCCCGCAGCGCCGCCGGAGGCGGCCCTGGGACACGCCCAGATCACCACAGTGGAGGCGCTGCAGGCAGGATACCGCGCGGTGGACTATCCCTGCGCGCTGCGCGACGCGGAAGGCTTCTGCCCGCCCTCGGCCAGCCCCGTGGCCGGCGACATCCGCTATGCGCGGCTGGTGGAGCCGGCGCTGGACTTCGTGGTGCGCATCGGCGCGCCGCAGCGCATCGACGCGGCGGACGGCCACGACTACGGGGCGATCCTGGCGGCCTACGAGGCGGTGGCCGGCCTGCCGCCCGTGGAGCGCGGGCGGCTCCAGCTCGGCGCTTCCGACCCCGACGTGGCCCTGGCGCTGGTGGACGGCCGGCTCGCCATCAGCGGCCCGTCTGGGGTGGTCGACCCGCACGGTCCGGGCTCCTCGCTGAGGCTGGAACTGCCGGCCGACCCCGCGGAGGCGCGGGCGCGGCTGCTGGATGCGTTCCAGCGCATCAGCCGGGTGATGGCGCTCTACCGGGTCTCCAGCGCGCAGAAGACGCCGCTGTTCGGCCTCGGCGGGTTCGGCAAGCCGGTGCGCACCACGCTGCGCGCCAGCAAGGCCGGCCCGGAGGCGGCGGAGGCGACCACCTGCCCGAAGATCGCGTCGCGGGCGGAGCTCGACCGGCTGGCGCAGGCGGCCGTGCCCGTGGGATCGCCGGGCCAGCTCTCCAACTGCGACCTGCTGTTCATAGACTTCGTCAACGGATCGCCCACGGCGCAGGACGTGACGGTGCTGTATGTGGACGGATCGTTCGGCATCGAGCCGGTGTGGCCCCGCCGCGGCGTCAGCAACCGGCTCGCCTTCAACCAGTCGGTGTCCATGCCCATCCGCATCCGCACGCTACGCGACGACGGCTCCCGCGCGCCCACCGGCGAGGAGCGGATCGTGGTGCTGGCCGTGCCGGTGACCGACGCAACCGCCGAGCGCACGGTGCTGACCGGTCTCGCGCAGCCGGCCATGACCATGCGCACCTCGCGCTCGCCCATGGAGGCGTTCATCGCCGGCGCCATGGCGGACACGGTGCGCACGCGGGGCGGGCTCGGCCGCAGCGCCCAGACGCTGGTCGCCGACGTGCACGGCTTCGTGGTCGTCCCCGGCGGCGGGGACGCCGTCGCCGCCGAGGCGCCAGCGCAGTGAAATACCCAAGAAAAGACAAGTTCAGGCCGACATTGCTCAATACTGGAGCCACAATGCCGGCTAGTATAGAAGCCAATCGAACCTGCATCTGGAGGACGTTTTAATGCCTGCTTCGAAACTTTTGGGTTCCGTCGCCACGGCGGCGGTGGTCGCCGCCGGCCTTGCCATGGGCACGGGCGGCGCGCTCGCCCAGGGCCTCGCCGGGGCCATGGGGGACGAGGCCGGGACGGCCTCGCCGTTCCAGTACGTGCAGGAGATCGACAAGGACAAGCTGAACAAGGAGGCCGAGGAGGAGGCCAAGAAGTCCGGCAGCCGCGTGCTGGGCGGCCAGGTCGCCAAGAACGGCGCGTGGCCGTGGCAGGTGGCGCTGACCATCGCCTCCAAGCCCGTGCAGGAAGGCACGTTCTGCGGCGGCAGCCTGGTCACCCCGCAATGGGTGCTCACCGCCGCGCATTGCGTGCGCATGCCGGCCCAGGGCGGCGGCGAGCAGACCGTTCCCGCCCAGGCCATCAAGGTGCTGGCCGGAAGCAACGTGCTCGACGCCAGCAAGGGCGACCTGGTGGACGTGGTCGGCATCTTCCCGCACCAGAGCTACAACCCCGACGGCTTCGACAACGACATTGCGCTGATCAAGCTCGCCCGTCCGGTGCGTGGCAACGTCAAGGTCGCAACCGTGCCGACCAAGGTTGCCGACGACGTGCTGGGCAAGCCCGGCATTCCGACGGTGGTCACCGGCTGGGGCCGCATGCAGGACGGCCGCTTCCCCATGGAGCTGCGCGAGGCGCAGATCCAGGTTCTGCCGCGCGAGGCCTGCAACCAGGCCATGCTGTCCATGAAGGCGGAGAAGGCCGTCAACGCCTTCGCGCTGGCCGCGCGCCAGCTCAATGTCGACATGGGCACGGCCGAGCAGGTCTGGTCGACCATGATCCAGAG
>JAEWEX010000504.1 GCA_023389135.1 Pseudomonadota bacterium
CGTGCGCGCCAACATCATGCACCGCAGACCAATCGACACGCTGCGCCATCCCCCGCCAACCGTCATCCACGACCCAAGGCAACTCGCCTTCAACGGCCTCGAAACATGAACCGGACAGCCGTGGGCCAAGCCGGAGCATGACGGCGGTTTCTCACGCCGCCCGCTCCGCGTCGGACCGGGCCGGCACCATGACCAGCGCCTCGCCCTCCAGCACGACCCTGCCGTCCACCGAGCAGTCGCAGGCGAGGCGGGCGCGGCGGCGGTCGGGGTCGAGCTCGCTGACCTCCACCGAGACCGTCACCACGTCGCCGATGCGCACCGGCGCGCGGAACCTGAGGGTCTGCGACAGGTAGACCGCGCCGGGGCCGGGCAGCGTCGTGCCCAGCACGGCGGAGATCAGGCTGGCGGTGTACAGCCCGTGGGCGATGCGGCCGCCGAACGGCGTCTTGGCGGCGAAGTGCTCCGACAGGTGGATGGGATTGCGGTCGCCGGTGAGCTCGGCGAAGCCGATCACGTCGGAGGCCATCACCGTGCGCATCAGCCCGGCGCGCTGGCCGATCTCGAGGTCTTCGAAAAACAGCGTCTTCACGGCCAACCGCCTCCGCTCCCGCGACGGGGGTCAGGATGGGGCCGACGCCTGCCCCCGCACAATCATCCGTTGGTCCTACGCAATGCGCAGGGTGCGGTTAACGCCATTTTCAGCCGGCGCGCGCAGGGTGAGGTGGCGCGCCCATGTGCGCCGGAAGAGGAAAGCCATGGCCGTCGACCATTCGATGCCGGTCCTCGTCGTCGACGACTACAAGACGATGATCCGGATCATCCGCAACCTGCTCAAGCAGATCGGGTTCGAGGACGTCGACGAGGCGACCGACGGCTCGCAGGCCCTGACCAAGCTCAAGGAGAAGCGCTACGGGCTCGTGATCTCCGACTGGAACATGGAGCCCATGACCGGCTACGACCTGCTGCGCGAGGTGCGCGGCGACGAGCGGCTGGCGCGCACGCCGTTCATCATGGTGACGGCGGAATCCAAGACCGAGAACGTGATCGCGGCCAAGAAGGCGGGCGTGAACAACTACATCGTCAAGCCCTTCAACGCCCAGACGCTGAAGTCCAAGATCGACGCGGTGTTCGGGGAATGACGCCGCGCGCGCCCACCGGCGACAGCCGCGCCGGCGACCGGCAGGCGCGGGTACGCCGATGAGCGCCGCCGGATCCGAACCGTTCGAGAACATCCTGCAGCACCTGCGCAGCCGCAACGATGCCGACCCGACCTTCAGCGACGTGGTGACGCTCGCCGAGATCGCGGCGGAATCCATGCAGCGCTTCGTCGCCTCGGTCGACCTCGCGGTCTATCGCGAGCTGCGCGACATCGCCGCCTACATCACCCGCATGAAGGAGGAGATCGGCGCGTTCCAGGCCAACGACCTGAAGGACAGCCGCATCCCCGCCGCCGGCCACGAGCTGGATGCCGTGATCCGCTCCACGGAGGATGCGACCAACTCCATCATGGAGTGCGCGGAGGAGATCCTGGCGGCGGACCCCACCGACGAGGACTACCGCTCGCTGGTCAACGAGCGGGTCATGCGCATCTTCGAGGCGTGCTCGTTCCAGGACATCACCGGCCAGCGGGTGGCCAAGGTGGTGGAGACGCTGCAGACCATCGAGGCGCGGGTCTCGCGCTTCGTGGAGGCGGTGAACGCCAAGGACGGCGCCTCGCTGCACGCGCTCGCCGAGACCGGGCCCGACGCCGAGCGACGCCGCAGGATGGTGAGCGGCCCGCCGCTGGCGGGCGAGGGCAACGACCAGAGCTCCGTGGACGCGCTGATGGGCGGCGGCGCCGCCTGACGCCGCCGGACCGCGCCCCGGACCGGGTCTTCGCCTCAAGGATGGCGATCCGGCGGCAGCGTCGCTATCTTCGGGACGAGACATGGAGCGCCGTCCCGCATGAACCGTTATGAACGCCCCCCCGGCAACGAGGCCCGCGTCGAGTATCTCGACGCCGACTTCCGCGTGCTGTCGCCCGGCGCGTTCGTGCGCTGCGCCGTGACCGGACAGGCGATCCCGCTGGACGAGCTGCGCTACTGGTCGGTGGACCGGCAGGAACCCTATGCCGGGCCCGAGGCGGTGCTGGCGCGGCTCAGGGAACTGGGGCTCGCGCCGGGGAAGTAGGCCTCCGCCGATCCCCTCATCCGGCCCTCCGGGCCACCTTCTCCCCTTGGGAGAAGGAACCTGCCTCTCCCTGAGGGAGAGGGTGCCCCCGGAGGGGGCGGGTGAGGGGCTACCCATCGCGGCTTCCCGCGCCGGGCAGCCGGTCCAGCAGCGCATCCAGCGCCGCGTCGTCGGAAAAGACCGCCGCCACCGGAACCGCGACGACAGCGGCGGCCAGCGCCGCCAGGTGCGGTTCCGCGGACAGCTTCACGACATCCTTCTCGGTGGCGGCGACCAGCGCGCCGGCGTTGCGGGCCGCGGCGAGGATCGCCGCCGCCTGCGCCGGCGTCGGCCGGGCGTGGTCGCCCAGCGGGACGAAGTCCACGACCTCCGCGCCGAGCGCCTGGAGCGTCTCGCGGAACTTCCCCGGACGGCCGATGCCGGCGAAGCCGACCACGCGGCGGCCGGCCAGACGC
>JAEWEX010000505.1 GCA_023389135.1 Pseudomonadota bacterium
GTGGCCGACGACGCCCGCTATGGCGACCTGCGCGATGCGCTGTCCGGAAGCGGCATCGAGGCGGCGGCGGGAGAGGCGGCGGCGGTGGAGGCGGCCTCGGTCCCGGTGGACTGGACCATGGCCGCGATCTCCGGCGCGGCGGGGCTGCCCTCGGCGCTGGCGGCGGTGCGCCGCGGCGGCACGCTGGCGCTCGCCAACAAGGAGTGCCTCGTGTGCGCCGGCGCCGCCTTCCTGCGGGCCGCAGCCGAGGGGGGCGCGACCGTGCTGCCGGTGGACAGCGAGCACAACGCCATCTTCCAGGCGCTGGCGGGCGCCGACATCGGCACGGTCAGCCGCGTCACGCTCACCGCATCCGGCGGGCCGTTCCGCGACTGGCCCGCCGAGCGCATCGCGGCGGCGAGGCCCGAGGACGCGCTGCGCCATCCCACCTGGACCATGGGCGCCAAGATCACCGTCGATTCGGCGAGCCTCATGAACAAGGGGCTGGAGCTGATCGAGGCGAGCCACCTGTTCGGCGTCGGCGCCGACCGGCTCGAGGTTCTGGTGCATCCGCAATCCATCGTCCACGGCCTCGTATCGTTCCGCGACGGCTCGGTGGTGGCGGGGCTGGCGCCCGCGGACATGCGGGTCGCCATCGCCCATTGCCTCGGCCATCCGCTGCGGTTGGACGCCTGCGTCGAGCCGCTGGATCTGGCGCGGATCGGCATGCTGACATTCGAGGCGCCCGACGAGGCGCGCTTTCCCGCCCTGGGCCTGGCGCGGGCGGCGCTGGCGCGCGGGCGAGGGGCGCCCACCGTGCTCAACGCCGCCAACGAGATCGCGGTCGCGGCGTTCCTGGCCGGCGACCTCAATTTCTCCGGAATTGCGGCGCTAGTGGCCGAAACGCTCGAGGCGATGGACGGGGGCGGCGACATGGCCGAACCTGAAACCGTCGCCGCGGCGATGGCGCTCGACCGCGAGGCGCGGGCTAGGGCGAGCGAGCGACTGCCGGCGATCCGGCGCACGACCACCGGATGAGGGACGCCGCTGCCGCGGCGATGACGCGATGAGCCTGTTCGACCAGTTGACTCAGTTCTCGGGCTCGGCGGCGGGCATCATCCTGCCGTTCCTGATCGTGCTGACGATCGTCGTGTTCTTCCACGAGCTCGGCCACTTCCTCGTGGCGCGCTGGTGCGGCGTGAAGGTGCTGACCTTCTCCGTCGGGTTCGGGCCGGAGCTGTTCGGCTTCAACGACCGCCACGGCACGCGCTGGCGCTTCGCCGCAGTGCCGCTCGGCGGCTATGTGCGCTTCCTGGGCGACGACAACGCGGCCAGCATGCCGCGGGCCGGCGCGGAGCGGCCGCACCCCCCGGGACGCGACGAATCGTTCGCGTGCGCGCCGGTCTCGCGCCGCTCGGCCATCGTGGCCGCCGGGCCGATCGCCAACTTCATCCTCGCCGTGGTCATATTCGCCGCGGTGTTCATGACGTTCGGGCGGGCGCTCACCGACGCGCGGATCGATTCGGTGGAGCCGGGGAGCCCCGCGGCGGTGGCGGGCCTCGCGCCCGGCGACGTCATCCTCGCCATCGACGGCCGCGCCATCGAGAGCTTCTCGGAGATGCAGCGCATCGTGTCCGGCGCCTCGGGCCGGGCGCTGCCGATCACGGTGGATCGTGGCGGCGAGACCGTCGAGCTGGTGGCGACGCCCGAGCGGCGCGAGATCGACGACGGCTTCGGCAACAAGCTCGGCATCGGCGTGCTGGGGATCCGCCGCGACATGGGCGAGGGCGACGTGGTGCGCGAGCGCGCCGTGCCGGTGGAGGCGGTGGGCCTCGGCGTCCAGGAGACCTGGTTCGTGGCGACCCGGACGCTGGACTACGTCGCCGGCATCTTCGTCGGCCGCGAATCCGCCGACCAGCTCTCCGGTCCGATCCGAATCGCGCAGGTCTCCGGCCGCGCCGCCGAGCTCGGCGTGATCCCCCTGCTGCAGCTGACAGCCGTGCTGTCGGTGTCCATCGGGCTGCTCAACCTGTTCCCGATTCCCCTGCTCGATGGCGGCCATCTGGTGTTCTACGCCTACGAGGCGCTGCGCGGCCGGCCCATGAGCGAGAGGGCGCAGGAGGTGGGCCTGAGGATCGGGCTTGCCATCGTGCTGATGTTGATGATCGTGGCGACGTGGAACGACATCAGGGCCCTGACGGCGCTGTGAGTTGCGCCTTAGTCACGGCCCGGAAAATTTAGTCGGGCCCCCGGGAGTTGTGGTTTGCACCGCGGGGGAAACGGGCTAGAAGCGACATGCGGTATCCGGTGCGCCGGGCGGGGGTCTTCCCGTGCGTGACTGGACGACGGAAAGAAGGGGCGGAACCCCAATGATCAATGTGTTGAGTGCTTTCGGTAAGTTCTGCCTCACGGCGGCGATCGGCGCTTTCCTGCTGATGGCCGGACCGGTCGCGGCCCCGGGCCAGGCCGGCGCGCAGGCCCAGTCGGCGAGTTCCATCGTCGTGCAGGGCAACCGGCGCATCGAGGCGGACACGATCCGCGGCTACTTCCAGCCCGGCCCCAACGGCCGCCTGGACGCCTATGCGATCGACCAGGGCCAGACCAGCCTGTTCGCCACCGGCCTGTTCGAGGACGTCGATATCAGCCGCCAGGGCGGCCGCATCGTCGTCACCGTGGTGGAGAACCCGGTGATCAACCGCGTCGCCTTCGAGGGCAACAGCAAGCTCAAGGATCCCGTCCTCGCCAACGAGGTCCAGTCCAAGCCGCGCGGCCCCTTCAACCGCGGCACCGTGCAGGCCGACGTGCAGCGCATCATCGAGATCTACAGCCGCACCGGCCGTCTCGACGCGACCGTCGAGCCCAAGATCATCCCGCTGGACAACGGCCGCGTCGACCTCGTCTTCGAGATCACCGAGGGCACCAAGACCAAGATCGCCCGCATCGTCTTCGTCGGCAACGACGCCTATTCCGACGGCCGCCTGCGCGACGAGATGACCACGTCGCAGTCCAACTGGCTGTCCTGGCTCAAGTCGTCCGACGTCTACGACCCGGACCGGCTCAACGCCGACCTGGAGCTGCTGCGCCGGTTCTACATGAACAAGGGCTATGCGGACTTCCGCGTGGTGTCGGCCGTGGCCGACCTCGACCGCCAGCGCAACGCCTTCTTCATCACCATCACGGTGGAGGAGGGTGGCCAGTACACGTTCGGCGAGGTGGACATCGAGTCCAACATCGTGGACGTCGACCCTGCCATGCTGCGCGGCTACATGCGCAATTCCCCCGGCGACACCTACAACGCCGAGGACGTGGACAAGACCGTCGAGGAGCTTTCGGTCGAGCTCGCCTCCCGCGGCTACGCCTTCGCCCGGGTCCGTCCCCGCGGCTCGCGCGACTACGACACCCGCACCATCTCCGTGATCTACGTGATCGAGGAGGGCCCGCGGGTCTATGTCGAGCGCATCAACGTCCGCGGCAACACCCGCACCCGCGACTACGTCATCCGCCGCGAGTTCGACATCGCCGAGGGCGACGCCTACAACCACGCCCTGATCAACCGCGCCGAGCGCCGGCTGAACAATCTCGGCTACTTCAAGACCGTCCGCATCTCCTCCGAGCCCGGCTCCGCGCCGGACCGGCTGATCGTGAACGTGGATGTCGAGGATCAGGCGACCGGCGAGTTCTCGGTGGCCGGCGGCTTCTCCACGGCGGAAGGCTTCATCGCCGAGGTCGGCATCCAGGAGCGCAACTTCCTGGGCCGCGGCCAGTACCTCAAGCTCGCCGGCACCTATGGCGAGCGCTCGCGCGGCGTCAGCGTCGGCTTCACCGAGCCTTACTTCCTTGGCCGCCGCATCTCGGCCGGCATCGACGCCTTCTGGCGCTATGCCGACAACTCGACCACGCTGGTCTACGAGGTGGAGACCATCGGCGGCGGCCTGCGGCTCGGCCTGCCCATCACCGAGAACTTCCGCGTCGGTCTGAACTACCAGATCTACCAGCGTGAGATCCTGCTCGACGACGAGCTGACGGACGGCTGCCGCATCACCAGCTCGACCGGAACGCTTCCGGATGGCTGCACCGGCTTTGGCTACACCGAGCCTTATCCGAGGAACCTCGAGGCGTCCTTCGCGCTCAAGCAGGCCGAAGGCACCACCATCACCTCGCTGGTCGGCTACTCGCTGGTCTATAACTCGCTGGACAACGTGAACTCGCCCAGCAGCGGCATCTACGCCAACTTCTCGCAGGACTTCGCGGGAGTCGGCGGCGACGTGCAGTTCGTCCGCACCACCTTCGACGGCCGCTACTATCGCGAGCTGATGTCGGACATCACCGGCATCGCCCGCATCCAGGCCGGCAATGTGTTCGGCTGGGGCGACGATCCGCTGCGCTCGACGGACCACTTCACCAAGGGTCCCGATCTCGTCCGCGGCTTCGCCACCGCCGGCATCGGCCCGCGCGACATCTTCAGCAGCCGCGAGGACGCGGTGGGCGGCACCACCTATGTGGGCGGCAGCCTGGAGGCGCAGTTCCCGATCTTCGGGCTGCCCAAGGAGCTCGGCCTGCGCGGCGCGGTGTTCGCGGATGCCGGCACGCTGTTCAACTACGAGGGGCCGTACCCGACCGACTTCGGTGCGATTGACAACGATGAATTCATCGTCGACGACGACGCCACGATCCGCTCCTCGGTCGGCGCCTCGCTGCTGTGGAAGTCGCCGCTCGGCCCGATCCGCTTCGACTACGCCTTCGTCCTGAGCGAGGGCAAGTACGACGAGACCCAGGCGTTCCGCTTCTCCGGCGGCGGACGGTTCTGATCCCGCAGCGCGCGGCGGGCCAGCCCTGCCGCGCGCCGAAAAGTTCGGCATGAGCGATCCGACCTTCTTCGACACGCCCGGCGCGCTCGCGCTGGGCGATGTCGTTTCACTGACCGGCGCGGAACTGCGCGGCGATCCCGCGCGCACGGTCTGCGGCATCGGCCCCATCGACCAGGCGGGGCCCGACGACATCACCTTCCTCGACAATCCGGCTTATGCGGTCCACCTCGCCACCACGCGGGCGGGCGCGTGCATCGTGGCGCCGAAATTCGTAGCCCGCGCGCCGGAGCACCTGCCTCTGCTGGTTTCCCCGCAGCCTTACCGGGCGTTCGCGCAGGTCTCCGCCAGGCTGTTTCCCGCCGCCATGCGGCCACAGCCGTTGTTCGGCGCGGAGGGCGTCGCGCCCGGCGCCTTCGTGCATCCGCAGGCGCGGCTGGAGCATGGCGTGACGGTCGATCCCGGGGTCACGGTCGGCCCCGGCGCCGAGATCGGGCGCGGCACGGTGCTGTGCGCGGGCGCGGCCATCGGGCCCGGCGTCCGCATCGGCCGCGACTGCGCGGTGGGGCCCGGCGCGTCGCTGGTGCATACGCTCCTGGGCAATCGCGTGATCGTCCATGGCGGCGTCCGGCTCGGCCAGGACGGTTTTGGCTTCGCCATGGGCGCCGGCGGCCATCTCAAGGTGCCGCAGGTCGGGCGGGTCATTATCCAGGACGACGTCGAGATCGGCGCCGGCGCCTGCATCGACCGCGGCGCCAACCGCGACACCATCGTCGGCGAGGGCACCAAGATCGACAATCTGGTCCAGATCGGCCACAACGTCGTGGTCGGCCGGCACTGCGTGATCGTGGCCCAGACCGGCATTTCCGGCAGCGTGACGCTGGAGGACTTCGTGGTGATCGGCGGCCAGGTCGGCATCGTCGGGCATGTGCGCATCGGCATGGGCGCGCAGATCGCAGGCTCGTCCAACGTGCGCGAGGACGTGCCGGCCGGCGCCCGCTGGGGCGGCACGCCGGCCAGGCCGATCCGCGAATGGTTCCGCGAGATCACGGCGCTGAAGCGGCTGGCCGCGCGCGGCGGCCAGGGCGCTGGCGCCAGGGGCGAGACAGGGGACGCATGATGAACGATGCCGGCGAGGCCGCGACGCAGACGCTGCAGGCGGCCGACATCCAGAAGATCCTGGAATACCTGCCCCATCGCTATCCGTTCCTGATGGTCGACCGCATCGTCGAGATGAACGGCGACGTGTCCTGCATCGGCATCAAGAACGTGACCATGAACGAGCCGCAGTTCATGGGCCATTTCCCGGGCTCGCCGGTGTTTCCGGGAGTGCTTCTGATCGAGGGGATGGCGCAGACGGCGGGGGCGCTGTGCGTCTCCGCGCGGCCCTCCAAGTCGGAGCTCAAGCTGGTCTACTTCATGACCATCGACAAGGCGAAGTTCAGGAAGCCCGTGATCCCCGGCGACACGGTGGAGTACCACATGAGCCAGCAGCGCAAGCGCCGCAACATGTGGTGGTTCCGCGGCGAGGCAAAGGTCGGCGGCGAGCTCGTCGCCGAGGCCGAGGTGTCGGCCATGCTGGTTGATCGTTGAGCGCATGGCGACGATCCATCAGACCGCCGTGGTCGAGGACGGCGCGCGCCTCGCCGACGATGTCGAGATCGGCCCGTTCTGCGTCGTCGGCGGCGAGGTCGAACTTGGCGAGGGATGCGTCCTGCAC
>JAEWEX010000450.1 GCA_023389135.1 Pseudomonadota bacterium
GCGTCAAGGAGGTGAGCCCGACCGTGCTCGCCAATGCGCGCATGATGGGCATGAACGACCGCCAGTTGCTGCGCCACGTCTACCTGCCGTCCGCCATGTCCTGGGTGTTCTCGTCGCTCCACACCTCGGTCGGCTTCGCGCTGGTGGGTGCGGTGGTCGGCGAGTATCTCGGCTCGGCGGCGGGGCTGGGCTATCGCATAGCCCAGGCCGAGGGCGTGTTCGACGTGACCGGCGTGTTCTCGGGCATGCTGGTGCTGATGATGTTCGTGATCGTCATCGACGCCTTCGTGACCGTGATCGAGAACCGGCTGCTGGTGTGGCGGCCGACCCAGGCCTCGACCGCGGCGCAGTGAAAACGCAGCAAGAGCATGATTGAAACAGGAGGAAATGCCATGAACCTGATGAGAGCTATCGGTCTCGCGGCGACGGTGTCCGTCGCGGCGGCCGCGGGTGCGCAGGCCCAGGAGCCCGAGAAGAAGGACGTCATGCTGGGCGTTGGCGGGGCGGGACTGCTCTACTACCTGCCGCTGGCCATCGCCGAGCGGAAGGGCTACTTCGAGGAGGAGGGCCTCAACGTCACCGTCAACGACTTCCGTGGCGGATCGCAGTCGCTCCAGGCGCTGATCGGCGGCTCCGCCGACGTGGTCACCGGGGCCTACGAGCACACCATCCGCATGCAGGTGAAGGGCCAGGACATCCGCGCCGTCATCGAGCTCGGCCGGTTCCCTGCCATCGTGCTGGCGGTGAAGTCCTCCATCGCCGACAAGGTCAAGACCGCCGGCGACCTCAAGGGCATGAAGATCGGCGTCACGGCGCCGGGCTCGTCCACCAACAACTTCGCCAACTACCTGCTGGCCAAGGACGGGGTGAAGCCCGACGAGGTCTCCATCATCGGCGTCGGCGCCGGGGCCACCGCAGTGGCCGCCATGAAGCGCGGCGAGATCGACGCGATCTCCAACCTCGATCCGGTGATCTCGACCCTTTCGCGGGACGGCGACATCGAGATCCTGGCCGACAGCCGCACCGAGGCCGGCATGCAGGAGATTTTCGGCGCAACCAGCCTGCCGGCGGCGGTGCTCTATATCAAGGGCGAATACATCGAGGCCAATCCGAACACCGTGCAGGCGCTTGTCAACGCGCTCTACAAGTCGCTGAAGTGGCTGGAGACGGCGACCCCCGAGGATGTCGCGAGCACCGTGCCGCCGGAGTACATCGGCGACAACCGCGAGGTCTACATGGAGGCGGTCAAGAACTCGCTCCCGACCTACTCGCGCACCGGCCTCGTGACCGATGACGGCATCGACGCCGCCATGGAACTGCTGTCGTTCGACGCCGAGGTGGCGGCGGCGACCATCGATCGGGCGAAGACCTTCGACGGCTCCTTCGTAAAGAAGGCAGCCGAAGGAAACTGAGCCCGGGGGCCGGGCGGCAGGGGGGCTCCGCCCGGCCCCGACGATCTGTTCTCCTTCTGCCTGCGGGAGAGGGCGGTCGCGCAGCGACCGGATGAGGGACCGCGGCCCACAAGGGACCGCCATTGTCATCGCGAAGGACGCGTACACGCCCGCGATCGGGACAGACCTTCGCCGCCGATGACGAGGCCTGCATGCGCAGAAGCCGCATGCTCGAGCCCGTCGGCATCAATTCTGTGCTGAACGCGGCCGCCGCCTTTCCCGCTCCTCCAAGAACCTGTAAGCCATCGCCATGGGCGAGAGGCTGATTCCCCCCGGCGACGGCGGCGGTTCGATCGAGTTGGTGGACCTCAAGGCCGCCCTCGAGGAGCGCTATCTCGCCTATGCGCTGTCCACCATCACCCAGCGCGCACTGCCGGACGTCCGCGACGGCATGAAGCCGGTGCACCGGCGCATCCTCTATGCCATGCGCCAGCTGCGGCTGGACCCGGGCTCGGCCTTCAAGAAATCCGCCCGCGTCGTCGGCGACGTCATCGGCAAGTACCATCCCCATGGCGACCAGTCGGTCTATGACGCGCTGGTGAGGCTCGCCCAGGAGTTCGCCCAGCGCTGGACGCTGGTGGAGGGGCAGGGCAATTTCGGCAATGTCGACGGCGATAACGCCGCCGCCATGCGCTACACCGAAGCGCGCATGACCGAGGTCGCGCGGCTGCTGCTGGACGGCCTCGACGAGGACGCGGTCGATTTCCGCGAGACCTATGACGGCTCCGAGAGCGAGCCCGTCGTGCTGCCCGGCGCGTTTCCCAACCTGCTGGCCAACGGATCGCAGGGCATCGCGGTCGGCATGGCGACCTCGATCCCGCCGCACAATGTGGCCGAGATCCTGGAGGCGGCGATCCACCTGATCGACCACCCCGCCGCCACCACCGACGACATCCTCGATTTCGTGCCCGGCCCGGATTTTCCCACCGGCGGCGTCATCGTCGAGCCGCGCGGCGCCATTGCCGAGGCCTACCGCACCGGCCGCGGCGGCTTCCGCGTCCGTGCGCGCTGGCACAAGGAGGACACGGGGCGCGGCACCTGGGTCGCCGTGGTCACCGAGATTCCGTGGCTGGTGCCGAAGTCGCGGCTGATCGAGAAGCTCGCCGACCTGGTCATCGAGAAGAAGGTGCCGATCCTCGCCGACATCCGTGACGAGTCTGCCGACGACATCCGCATCGTGCTGGAGCCCCGGGCGCGCACTGTGGATGCGGAGGTGCTGATGGAGAGCCTGTTCAAGCTCTCCGAGCTCGAGGCGCGCGTGCCCCTCAACATGAACGTCCTGGTCAAGGGACGCGTGCCGCAGGTGCTGTCGCTGGCGGAGGCGCTGCGCCACTGGCTGGAGCATCGCCGCGAGGTCGTCGTCCGCCGGGCGCGGTTCCGGCTGGCGGCCATCGAGAAGCGGCTGGAGGTCCTGTCGGGCCTGCTGATTGCGTTCCTCAACATCGACGAGGTGATCCGCATCGTCCGCCACGAGGACGATCCGAAGGCGGAACTGATCGCCCGCTTCGCGCTCAGCGAGGTCCAGGCCGATGCGGTGCTGAACATCCGGCTGCGCGCGCTGGCGAAGCTCGAGGAGATCGCCATCCGCACCGAGCACGGAAAACTCTCGGCGGAGAAGGCCACGATCGAGCAGTTGCTGGGATCGGATCGCCGGCAGTGGTCGAAGGTCAAGGCGGATATCGCGGAGGTCAGGAAGACGTTCGGCAAGGACACGGAGATCGGCCGCAGGCGCTCGACATTCGCCGAGGCGCGCGAGATCGCGGTCGACCTCACCGAGGCGCTGGTCGAGCGCGAGCCGCTGACCGTCGTCGTTTCCGCAAAGGGCTGGATCCGCGCGCTCAAGGGACACATCCAGGATCTGTCGACGCTGCAGTTCAAGACCGGCGACGAGCTCAAGGCCGCGTTCTTCACCGAGACCACGTCCAGGATTCTCGTGGTGGCGTCCAACGGCAAGGTGTTCACGCTGGACGCGTCCAGGCTGCCGGGCGGGCGCGGGCAGGGCGAGCCGATACGCCTGCATCTGGACATGGAGGAATCCGCGGATGTCGTCGCGGTCGTCCCGCACACGCCGGGCTTGAAGCGCCTGATCGTCGGGGCGGACGGGCGCGGCTTCACGGTCGCGGAAGCCGACATGGTGGCCTCCACCCGCAAGGGCCGGCAGGTGCTCAATGTCGATCAGGGCGGAGAGGTGCGCGCCTTCGTTCCCGTCGCCGGCGACCATGTGGCCATCGTCGGCGAGAACAGGAAGCTGCTGGTGTTCCCCTTGTCTCAGGTGCCGGAGATGACGCGCGGCAAGGGCGTCCGGCTCCAGCGCTACAAGGACGGCGGCGTGGCGGACGTTCGCACCTTCGCGCTCGCGGACGGGCTGACCTGGACCGATACCTCCGGCCGCCTGTGGACCGTCGCGGAACTGCGTGAATGGATGGGCGACCGCGCCGCGGCCGGCCGCTTGCCGCCAAAGGGTTTTCCGCGCTCCAACCGCTTCGACGCCCGCTGATCCCTCGTCGCCGGTCCCCTCATCCGGCCCTCACGGGCCACCTTCTCCCCGTGGGAGAAGGACAAAAAAGCCCTCTCCCGGCGGGAGAGGGCGCATGTTGCGCGGCCGTACGAGGTTCTGCCGGTCAGCGGCAGCGATACCGATAGCCGTCATGGGCCAGGAACGTGTCGGTGTACGGGTCGTACGACCGATACTTCCGCGCGCAATAGGCGACCCAGTCGGGATCGTTGCGGTAATAGCGGCCCGGAGCGGCCTGGGACTGCGAGGCGATCGCGGCGCCGGCAGCGAGACCGAGAATTCCGGCGGCGGCGGCGACCCCTGCGGCGTTGCCGCCGCGGCGATGCCGGTAGTAGCGCCGATGATGGTGCCGGGCCTCGGTGAGGTTGAGGTTGTCGACGGCCAGCGGGGCCTTGACGACGGGGGCGGCCATTGCGGCCGTGGGCACGAACGACCCGACAGCGAGAGCCGCCGCGGTGATCAGCCCGACCAACTTCCTGCTCATGGATGAATCTCCCACATAGATCGCATGTACACGCTGCACCCGTTGGGCTTCGTGGAAGACGCGGGGGCGGCTGCGCCATATTGGCGCAATCCGCCGCCCCTGACCATCTTTACGTGCACCGGATGGTCAACGCCCGATCACCGGTAGGCCTGGCTGGCGATGATGCCGGTGGTCAGGCCGATGATGCCGAGCGCCACGGCGGCGCCGGGATCGGGCCGGCGATAGCCATACCGATGGCGGTGATAGCCGCGGTGGCGATAGGCGCGGTGCCGCTTGTAGTGGCGGCGGTGGGCATGGCGGTGCCGCTTGATGTGGCGGCGATGGGCACGGCGATGCCTCACCTCGTCGACATTGGACGTCTGCGCCTCGGCGGGGATGACCCGGAGCGGCTGCGCGCTTGCGGTCGACATCGCCGCCATGGGGACGATGCTGCCGGCGAACACGGCCGCTGCCGTCAGAATGGCGATGGATTTCTTCATGTCAGCCTCCTTCGCGTCGGGGGTGCGCGGCGCTGGTTCGACACGCACCGCTGTCTTGGTAACGCGCGAGGCGCGCGATTCAGTCGCAAATTTGTTTCGATTTCCGACAGGCGGGCCGCCGGTCGCGCACGCCGGGGTTGCGCGAGGGAGCTGATTCTGCTTAGAACCGTAGGGATTGCCGAGGCGGGGCGGCGAGGCTTTTATGTCACTTCCCTACCCATCTGCGACGAACCGCGGTGAAACAATTCGGCCGGCCCGCGAATTGTAGCTGCGAATGCATCGTAACGTCGTGAATGAGCATGTCATGACCGTCAGGACCATGATCGTAGAGGACGAGATTTTCATCGCGCTGGATCTCGAGGACGCGGTGGAAGGCATCGGCCACAAATGCGTCGGCATCGCCGGCGACAGCCGCACCGCGCTGCAGCTCGCGCCTGAAGCGGATCTGGCGCTGGTCGATCTCAATCTCAGCGACGGCCCCACCGGCAAGGCGCTCGGCCGTCGTCTCGCCGAGGAATTCGGCATCACCGTCCTGTTCATCACGGCCAATCCCGCCCAGCTTCAGGGCGGCATACCGGGCACGTTGGGCGTGCTGCCGAAGCCCGTGACCCATGACGACGTGAAGGCCGCCATCGAATTCGCCCTCATGGCGTCCACGGACCCGACCGTCCCGCCTCCGGGACGGCTCCAGCTCTTCAATCGCCCAGCGGGCGGCCAAGCCGAGACGAACGCGTAAGCGCCGACATCGGCAGCTCGATTTCGACATCGAGACCGTCCGCGCCCCATGTCCGCTCGATCCGGCCCGACAACTGACGCTCCACGCTGAGCGTGATCAGCCGTGTGCCGAACCCCTCGGACCTCGCCGCCGGCTGTTGTGGGCCGCCGGTCTCCGTCCAGCGGAAGCGGTAACCTTCGCCGTTTGACTGGCTCGACACCCGGACGCGCCCGTCGCTTCGGGACAGCGCCCCGTATTTTGCGGCATTGGACGCCAGCTCATGAATCAGCAGGGACAGCGGCGTCGCAGCCCCGTCGCTGATCGCCACGTCGGGCCCTTCGAGGACCACGCGCTCGCCCGGCCGGTCCTCGAACGGCGCGGTCAGCAGGCGCACCAGCGCGTGGAACGAGGGCTGGCCGCCGCGCGGAGCGGAATCGGCGCTGTGAGGCCGCACCAGGTCGTGGGCCTTGCCCATGGCGGCGATGCGCTCGCGCAGCTGCCGCGCCAGCGGCGCGCCTTCGGGATAGCTGCGCGCCGAGAGGCCGATGATCCCAGACAGAACCGAGAAGATGTTCTTGATGCGGTGGCTGAGTTCCTGCGCAATGACCTCGCGCTCCTCCGCCGTCAGCTTGGCCTCGTGGATGTCGGTGCAGGTGCCGAACCAGCGCACGATGGTCCCGTCCGCATCGCGCAGGGGCAGGGCGCGCCCCAGCGTCCAGCGGTATTCGCCGGAGCGGTGGCGCAGCCGGTACTCGATCTCGTAGGGCTCGCCAGTTTCCAGCGAATGGCGCCAGCGCGCCCATGCCCGCTGCTGGTCATCGGGATGGAACACATCGTTCCAGCCCTCGCCGTCGGTGGTGCCGGGCTGCATGCCCGTGAACTCGTACCACTGCGCGTTATAGTAGTCGTGATGGCCATCGGGCCTGGTCGCCCAGACCATCTGCGGCATGCTGTCGGCCAGCGTGCGGAACTCCGCCTCGGTGATGCGCAGCGCGTCGGCGATGGCTTTCTGATCGGTGATGTCGATGACGATGCCGGGGAAGCGCACGCAGCGGCCCTTGTCGTCGTTCACGCACTTGCCCTGCGCCAGCACCCAGCGCGCGGAGCCGTCGGCCTGGACGATCCGGTATTCATGCGAGAACTGCTCGCCGCTCTCCATCGCCCGCTCGATGGCCGCGCGCGTGTGCGCGATGTCGTCGGGATGGATCGCCTTTAGGTACGCCGCGATCGGCGTGCCCCGCGACGCCGTCGCGGGGTCAAGGCCGAACAGGCGGGAGAACTGCTCGTCCGCGACGATCACGTCCCCGACCACGTCCCAGTCCCATGTTCCCACGATGCCCGAGGCCGACAGCGCCAGCGACAGGCGCTCCTTGGTGCGGGCCAGCGCGCGCTCGATGCTGCGGAGCTTCGTGACCTCCGTGACGACGCAGAACACCGCCAGCGCGTTGAGCTCGCGGTCGAGCACGGGGCTGTATTCGAGGTCGAACCACGCCGGCTCGACGCGCCCGCCGCGTCGCATCATCAGTTCCTGGTCGAGATATTCCAGCGTCTCGCCGGCCAGCACCCGTTCGCGGACGCCGGCGTTGAACTCCGCGATCTCTGGCCAGGCCTCGGTCGCAGGCATGCCCAGCACGTCGGGATGCCGGTCCTGCGCGATGGCGGCGTAGCTGTCATTGTAGATCAGGATGCCCTGCGGACCCGCCATCAGCGCCATGGCGGAGCGCGAGGCCAGCATCAGCCGCGTGGCCGACACCAGCGCCTCCGGCCAGGTGACGATGGGCCCGAGCGGCGTCGCGCCCCAGTCGAAGGCCTCGATGCGCGCCAGCGTGTCGGGGCTTGCGAAGGGCGGGCGGTTGCCGCGCTCGGCGATGGAAAACACGGTATTGGGCATGAGACCGGCGAACTCGCGACTGCGGGACGGAGGGCACGCGGTCGTTGGAGGCCAAGTCTCCCGGCAGCGCGGCGCGCACTCTAGAAGCGCAAGGCTTCGCGCCGCAAGTGGCCGGATGGGGGAGGGTTGTCGCGATCTGTCATCCCGGACGGCCGAAGGCCGATCCGGGATCCAGGAACATGGTTCCCATCAGACGAGACGGTGTCCCTGGATCCCGGCTCTGCGCTTCGCTTCGGCCGGGATGACAGGGTGGCTCGTTCAGCCCCTCAAGAACACCCGCTCGTCGACCCGCAGGTGTCGCACTTCAGGCAGGTGCCGTTGCGCACCATGGTGAAGTTTCCGCATTCCGAGCAGCTTTCGCCCTCGTAGCCGCGCAGCCTCGCCTGGGCGCGGCGTTCGGCGGTCTCCGCCTTGGCGTCGCGGGCGGGGGCGGCCTCCGGCTCCTTGAAGGCGAGGTGGCCGAACGCCGCCTCGATCTCCGCATGGGCCGCCTCCTGCGCCTTGAGCGCGGTCGCGCCCTCGGTGCGGATGCCGGCGGGGGCGGACGGCTTGCCGAGCGCGGTGACGTTGCCGCCGCCCGACATCAGCGTCAGGTTCTTGGCCTTCTGGCCCCGCAGCAGGCCGTGAGACACCGGGCTCGCGCCGCCCTCGGGGGCCTTGCCCTCGTCCACGCCGGTGCCGAGCGCGGTGGCGCCGATGTCCTCGGGGCTGACATGGGCCAGGTCGTGCCGGGCGAGATAGGAGATCGCCAGCTCGCGGAACACGTAGTCGAGGATCGACGTCGCGTTCTTGATGGCGTCGTTGCCCTGCACGAAGCCCGCCGGCTCGAACCGCGTGAAGGTGAAGGCGTCGACATACTCCTCCAGCGGCACGCCATATTGGAGGCCCAGCGAGATCGCGATGGCGAAGTTGTTCATCAGGCTGCGGAAGGCGGCGCCCTCCTTGTG
>JAEWEX010000454.1 GCA_023389135.1 Pseudomonadota bacterium
GCATCACGCCGGCAAAGCCCCTCAGCGCCAGCGCCGCCAGGAAGCCGGGTTCGCGGCCGAGCGCTGACGCCAGCGCCGGGCCCGCGCCCGGCCGGTGGGCGGCGACCTCGAAAACGGCCTGCTCGAACGCGCGGACCGCCTCGCGACCGGCGCCGCTGTGCTCCCCGCCAAAGCGATCGACGATCATGGCCTCGGCTCCTCTGAACGCGATCCGCGCACGCGGCGAACCCGCCCCTCCTGTTTAGGCGCCGGGCGTGCCGGAGGCTTGTCACTTGTCGGGAACGGGTTTTGCCGTTTGCGTGACGCCCGCGCGCGCGGCCTCACAGTCGCGTGACCGCCATGGGCCGGACGTGGATGATGCCTACAATGCGGGCATCAGTTTCCGAGCCCTGCCCGAAACCGAAAGGACGCCCCCGCCATGCCCCTGATCGACCGCAGAAGCCTTCTCGCCGCAGGCGCCGCCGCGACCGCCGCCGGCCTTTCCGGCGTCGCGCCGCAGCCGGCCCGCGCCGCCGCCCCCGCCGCCTCGCGCCAGGTGCCCGGCATCTACCGCTACCGGGTCGGCGAGTTCGAGGTGACCGCAGTCAACGACGGCGCCGCCGCCCGGCCGTTGCAGGAAGGCTTTGTCCGGAACGCGAAGCTCGATGAGGTGCAGGGCGCGCTGGAGGCGGCGTTCCTGCCGCCCGGCGAGATCACCATCCCGTTCACGACCATGGTGGTGAACACCGGCTCGCGCCTGGTCCTGATCGACACCGGGACCGGCGGCCAGATGGCGCCGACCGCGGGCATGCTGCTTCAGAACTTCGAGGCGGCCGGCATCGACCCCACCGCCATCGACACCGTGATCATCTCGCATTTCCACGGCGACCACATCATGGGCCTGCGTTCCCGGGAGGGCGATCTTGCCTTCGCCAATGCCGAGATCGCGGTGCCGGAGGCCGAATGGGCGTTCTGGATGGACGAGGGCGAGATGAGCCGGGCCGCCGAGGGCGCCAAGGGCAACTTCGCCAACGCCCGCCGCGTGTTCGGCCCGAGCGAGCGCGACATCCGCCGCTTCGCCGCCGAGGCCGAGGTGGTGCCAGGCATCACCGCCATTCCCGCCTATGGCCACACACCCGGCCACACCGCCTTCCGCATCGCCTCCGGCTCCGAGCAGCTCATCGTGCTGTCGGACACCACCAACCATCCGGCGCTGTTCGTCCGCAACCCCACCTGGCAGGCGGCCTTCGACATGGACGGCGCCATGGCCGCAGAGACCCGCCGCCGCATGCTGGACATGGTGGCCGCCGAGCGCGCCCTGGTGGCCGGCTACCACTTCCCGTTCCCCGCCGCCGGCCACATCGCCAAGGACGGCGAGCGCTACCGGCTGGTGCCGGTGGCCTGGACGCCGATCATCTGAGGCGATCCGCTTCCACGCTCGGTCATCCCGGCCGTCCGCCGGGGTGACCGCCATGCCGGCAGGGCCGGCCGGCCCCGCCGCGGCAGCCTTCCGCGCGCCTGCTCCCCCTCCCCCTGGACCGTCCCCGACCGCCACCGCAGCGGGCGGACGCGAATCGCGCCGCCCTGCGCCGCAGTCTCAAAATCTCGAATTATTGTCTCAGTATCAAAAGAATTCCTTCATAACATAGGACCGTCACACTGCTCTATTGAAGGAAATTCCTTGCAAACATTCCGATTAGGAACGTCTCAGTTGTAACTTTGCAACTGACCGAACGAATTCAGCGCGCACATCCGGCGACCCTCGTGACTCCCTGCGTCTGCAAGCGCAATGCTGCTGCATCGTTGCTGCCGAACGGGGGAGAACCGCGATGTATCGGCTTGCCATTAGTGTTGTTGCTGCAGGTTTGCTTGGCACGCAGGCATTCGCCGCAGATTTCGCCGAACCGGTCATCATCCCGGAGGCCCCCGACTGGACCGGGGCGTATATCGGCCTGAACGTCGGCTACGGCTGGGGGGATTTCGAGGGATGGGTCGACGTCGGCAATGCCACCGAGAATGGGCTGAGAGGCATACTCGGCAATGACCGTCTTCCGATCGGCGATGCCGACGGCTGGCTCGGCGGCGCGCAGATCGGCTACAACTGGCAGCACAACCGCCTCGTGTTCGGCGTCGAGGCCGACATCCAGTTCACCTCGATCCGCAACGACTGGTTCGAGTTCGAGATCAATGACGACGACGCCGAGTACACGGATGTAAGCTACCGGGCGGAACTCGACTGGCTCGGCACCCTCCGCGGCCGCATCGGCTACGCCTTCGACCGCTTCATGATCTACGGCACAGGCGGCCTGGCGGTCGGCCACATCGATTTCCACGTCCGGCACACCCAGATCGAGGAGGACGACGGCCTCGACATAACGGCCGTCAGCGGTTCCAACGGCTCCACGCAGTGGGGCTGGACGCTGGGCATCGGCGGCGAATTCATGCTGGCCGAGCATGTCACGGCGAAGCTCGAATACCTCTATGTCGACCTCGCCGGCGACGACTTCTACTTCGATTTCGACGACAGCAACCGCGACGCGGAAGGCGAGGTCGGCTTCAACGCCCACATCGTCCGGGTCGGCCTGAACTACAAGTTCTGATCGCCCGGGACCCTCACGCCGCGCGCGGCGCCAGCAGGATGATGCCGGCGCCCGTCAGGCAGACCGCCGCCCCGACCAGGTCCCACCGGTCGGGGCGGGTGTTCTCCACCGCCCACAGCCACGCCATGGACGCGGCGATGTAGACGCCGCCATAGGCCGCGTAGGCGCGGCCGGCCGCATCCGCCTCCACCAGCGTCAGCGCCCAGGCGAAGGCCGCGAGCGCAAGAAGGCCCGGCAAGACCCACCACACCGGCTGCCCCAGCCTGAGCCACGCCCAGAACGCGAAGCAGCCCGCGATCTCGGCGAGCGCGGCGAAGCCGTAGATCAGGATGGATCGCAAGCCGCCCTCACAGGCCCTCGAGCGCGGCGAGGTCGATGGCCTGCGCATAGGCCATCTTGTCGGCCACCTCGGCCGAGCCGCCCACCGTCACCAGGAACCGGTTGGCCACCACCATGGTGATCTGGCCGTCATTGCCCTGGATCGCCCGCACCTTGCCGATCCGCACCATCTTGCCCATGGCGCCGGCCATGGCGGGATTGGCGAGCATGGGCATCCACTGCGCCAGCAGGGGCGAATCGCCCACGATCTGGACCTCCACCGTCTCGCCGTCCTTGCGGTAGGTGCGGCTGGCCTGGATGCCGCCGCCGAACATGGCGGCCCCCATGGCCTGTGTGTCGGCGTCCTCGGCGTCCCAGCCGGACAGCGGCTCCGGCAGCAGGCCCGAGAGCCCCTCGGCGTTCTTCTGGGCGATCAGCTGCGAGGCGTAGTCCAGCGCCTGCTTGGCCGCCGTCATGTCGCCGGCCTCGTAGGCCTCCAGGCCCTCCGCGATGGAATCGGTGACGTCGTCGGCAAGGGCGGGAGCAGCCAGGGCGATGACGCCGGCGGCGACGGCAAGGCGGACGGAACGGAGCATGGATGGTCCTCTGGACAGATTGGCGCGTTGCGCCGCGACGGCCGCGGCAGACGCTATGACGTGACAGAAACGGAGAAGGTTCAATCCTCGATCGTCTCCGCCGCGATCCATGCGCCGTAGGCGGCATCGACCGCGATCACCGGCAGCGCCAGGATCGCCGGCGTCTCGTAGGGATGCGCATCGCGCAGCGCCGCCATGACCCGCTCCTTCAGCCGGGACCGGGTCTTGACGATCATGACCGCCTCCTGCCCGCGCTCCACGGCGCCCTCCCAGGCATAGATGCTGATCATGCCCGGCAGGATGTTGACGCAGGCCGCGATCCGCGAGGCCACCAGCGTCGCGCCCGCCCGCTCCGCGGCCGCAGCGTCGGGCCAGGTCGTGTAGACGAGAACGGGATCGTCCATGTATGCCTCGTGCGGCGGTTTCGGGCCGGGCCAAGGGTGCCCCTCCCCGGCCGCGCCCGCAACCGCCCGGTGGGTCAGCGCATGGACGCCCAGAGGTTCGCCCGCATCGCCTTCGTCGCGAGCCCCGACGACGAGGCGCTGGCGGCCGCCCGCCGCCTCGCCCACCGCTACGGCAACCACCCCGCGCCCGGCGCCGACGTCATCGTGGCGCTGGGCGGCGACGGCACCATGCTGAAGACGCTGCACGACCACATGGACCGCGGCGTGCCGATCTACGGCATGAACCGAGGCTCGGTGGGCTTCCTGATGAACGAGTTCAGCGAGGACGACCTGCCCGCGCGGCTCGCCGCCGCCGAGGAGACGGTGATCCACCCGCTGCGCATGCGCGCCACCGACACCGCCGGCAATGTACACGAGGCCGACGCCATCAACGAGGTGTCGCTGTTCCGCCAGACCCACCAGGCCGCCAAGATCGCCATCAGCGTCGACGGCAAGGAGCGGCTGCCGGAACTGATCGGCGACGGCGTCCTTGTGGCGACCCCCGCGGGTTCCACCGCCTACAACC
>JAEWEX010000064.1 GCA_023389135.1 Pseudomonadota bacterium
CCGCGAGGCCGTCATGCCCCTTGGATCCGACCGTCTGCAGCGCGGTGGCCTCCAGCCGCGGGTCGGTGGCGACCATCTCCAGGAAGCGGCGGATGCCGACGATGTTGGCGTCCGTGCTCGCGGCATCGGTCACCGCGCCGCGCCGCACCACATTGTCGGCGACGATCAGCCCGCCCGCCCGCGTCAGGCGCCGGGCGAAAGCGAGGTAGTCCGGGTTGGAGGGCTTGTCGGCGTCGATGAACACCATGTCGAACGCCTCGCCCCCCTCGCGCTCCATCGCCGCCAGGGTGTCGACCGCGCGGCCGACGCGGATGTCGACCTTTTCCGCCAGCCCGGCGCGCGCAATGTTTCCGCGCGCAACCTCCGCATGCAGGGGCTCGTATTCCAGGGTCACCAGGCGGCCCCGGTCGGGCAGCGCGCGGGCGAGCCAGATGGTCGAATAGCCGCCGAGCGTGCCGATCTCCAGGATGCGGCGCGCCCCGGCGAGCTGAGCGAGCAGCATCAGGAGCTTGCCCTGGTTGGGCGCCACCGCGATGTCCGGCAGGCCTGCGGCCGCGCTTGCCGCCAGCGCGCCGTCGAGCACGGGGTCGGGCGGCACCAGCAGGCCGCAGAGCCAGGCGTCGATCTCGGTCCATGCGTCCGCGGTCATCCAGCGTCTCCTGCGGTTTCCGGTTCGAGCACGAGCTCCACGCGGTCGGCGGCAAAGGCGACCTCGGCCGCCTGCACCGGCACGCCGGCCTCGTCGAGGTTGAGGCTGCGCACCGCGAGCACGATCCGGCCCGGCGCGATGTCGAGCCGTTCGGCATCCTGTGCTCCGGCAGGCCGCGCCGACACGCGGGTGGAGGCGCGCCGGTAGTCGGCCACCCCGCAGGCCCGCAGCGCCGCCGTGACCGAGAGCTGGGCGGCAAAGGCGGCGGCGAACCCATCGAAGCGCGGCAGCGGCAGCCAGGTCCGGCCATGGGAGACCGGAACGCCGTCGACGAAACGCCGCAGCGCGACCTCGGTGACCGGCGCGTCCGGCGCGATGCCGAGCATGGTCGCGATGCCGGGATCGGCGCCGACGATGGCGCTCGCCAGCATCTCGCCGCCGGGCGTATGGCCGGCCCGGCGTACGATGTCGGAGAAGTTCGTGCGCAGGCTGATGGGGTAGGACAGCGGCCGTCCCTCCACGAAGCTGCCGCTGCCATGGGCGGTGCGCACCAGCCCGTCGGCGGCAAGTGCCGCCAGCGCCCGCCTCACCGTGTGCCGGTTGACGCTCCAGCGTTCCGCCAGTTCCGCCTCGGTCGGCAGCTTCTGGCCCGCCGCGAGCCGGCCGCCGCGGATGTCGCCGGCGATCCCGTCCGCGATCTGGCGCCACACGGCGACCCCCCCGGCGCGGGAGGCTGTCAGGCCGGTGTCATGGATCCGGTGCAGTGTCGTCTCCCGCCCGTCATGGAAGTTTCACTGGACGCGCTGTTGCAGTTGTCTATATCAATAGATGACTCTTCAAACAAGGACGGGCGCACATGTCGGCGGCATCCGGCACCAGGGACGGCGGGCATTGCGGTACGGCGGAGCGGCGGCGGGCCATGGCGGCATGCGCCGCGGCGACCTCGGCGGAACTGGACGGCGTGCTCGCCGCCATCCATGACCTGCCGCCGGTGCGCGACCTGCGGGCGCCCGAGGTCGGCATGGTGATGGTGCGCGGCCGCATGGGCGGCGACGGCGCAGCCTTCAATCTGGGCGAGGCGACAGTCACCCGCGCGGCCGTGGCGCTGGAGGGCGGTGCGGTCGGCCATGCCTGGCAACTCGGCCGCGACCCTGTCCGCGCCCGGCAGGCCGCGATCGTCGATGCCCTGATGCAGACGCCGGGCCAGGGCACGGCCGTGATCGCGGCGCTGTCGCCGGTGGAGGCCCGCATTGCCGCCGACCGCGCCAGGGCGGCGCGCCGCGCCGCCGCGACCCGGGTCGACTTCTTCACCATGACCCGCGGCGAGGACTGAGATGCACGCGCCCGCCGCCGGCTTCGCCGATCCTGTCGCCGACACGCAGTCCGTGTTCCGCACGCTGATGGCGGCCATGGCCGAGCCGGCGCAGGCCCGGCCGTTGGCGCGGTTGCTTGATCCTCCCGCCCCGCTGGTTCCCGGCCTTGCCGCCGTCGCGCTGGCGCTGGTCGACCAGGACACGCCGCTGTGGCTCTCGCCGGAACTGGCGGCGAGCGAGGCGGTCTTGGGCTTCCTGAGGTTCCATACGGCGGTGCGGATCACGGACGATCCGGCCGCGGCCGCCTTTGCGCTCGCGGCCTCGCTCGATGCGCTGCCGCCGCTGGCCGCTTTCGCGCAAGGCACCGACGCCTATCCGGACCGGTCGACCACCGTCGTCGCGGCTGTGGACGTGCTGGCCGCAGGCGGGCCGCTCCGCTTCAGCGGCCCGGGCATCCGTGGCGAGGCCATGGCGCGCATCGAGCCCTGGCCGGGCCGGGTGGCGGCCGACCTCGTGGCCAACCGGAAGAATTTCCCGCGCGGCGTCGATCTCGTTCTGGTCTCGCCCGCCGCCATCATGGCGCTGCCGCGCACCACTGAACCGGTCGGGGGCGGGTGACGGCCCATGTATGTTGCGGTCAAGGGTGGCGAGCGCGCCATCGACAATGCCCACGCCCTCATGGCGCACCGCCGCCGCGGCGATCCCGCCGTGCCGGAGCTGATGCCGGCCCAGATCGAGGGTCAGCTGGCGCTGGCGGTTGACCGGGTCATGGCGGAAGGCGCGCTGCACGACCGCGGTCTCGCCGCGCTGGCCATCAAGCAGGCGCGCGGCGATCTGGTGGAGGCGATCTTCCTGATCCGCGCCTTCCGCACCACCCTGCCGCGCTTCGGCGCCAGCGAGCCGGCGGACACCGCCGATATGCGGGTCGCGCGCCGGGTCTCCGCCACCTTCAAGGACCTGCCCGGCGGCCAGGTTCTGGGCCCGACCTTCGACTACACCCATCGGCTGATCGATTTCGCGCTGGCCGCCGGGCTTCCGCCGCCGGAACCCGCCGAGGCCCGAACGGCGGCGGACGCGGCCATGCCACGCGTCACCTCCCTGCTGGCCGATGACGGGCTGATCGAGACCGAGACGGATGCGGCCGGCGCCGAGCCCGGCGACATCACCCGCGAGGCGCTGGACTTCCCCGCCGGCCGCGACCTGCGCCTGCAGACGCTGGCCCGCGGCGACGAGGGCTTCCTGCTGGCGCTGGGCTATTCGACCCAGCGCGGCTTCGGGCGCACCCACCCCTTCGTCGGCGAGGTGCGCTTCGGCGAGGTCGAGGTGGAGTTCGTGCCCGAGGAGCTGGGCTTCGCCGTGCCGCTCGGCTCCATCGAGCTCACCGAGTGCCAGATGGTCACGCAGTTCAAGGGCTCGGCGGAAACGCCGCCGCAGTTCACGCGCGGCTACGGCCTCGCCTTCGGCCAGTGCGAGCGCAAGGCCATGTCCATGGCGCTGGTCGACCGGGCGCTGAGAGCGCGCGAGTTCGGCGAGGATGTGAAGGCGCCGGCGCAGGACGAGGAATTCGTGCTGTCCCATGCCGACAACGTGCAGGCGACCGGCTTCGTCGAGCACCTGAAGCTGCCGCACTATGTCGACTTCCAGGCCGAGCTCGAACTGGTGCGCCGCATGCGCGCCGAGCACGCGCGCGGCGCCGGCGCGCTGGAGGAGGCCGCCGAATGAGCGCCACGGGCTACAACTTCGCCTATCTGGACGAGCAGACCAAGCGCATGATCCGCCGCTCGATCCTCAAGGCCATCGCCATCCCCGGCTACCAGGTGCCGTTCGCCAGCCGCGAGATGCCCATGCCCTATGGCTGGGGCACGGGCGGGGTGCAGGTGACGGCGGCGATCCTCGGCCGCAACGACGTGCTCAAGGTCATCGACCAGGGCGCCGACGACACCACCAACGCCGTCTCCATCCGCCGCTTCTTCCAGAAGACCGCGGGCGTCGCCACCACCACGCGCACCGCCGAGGCGAGCGTGATCCAGACCCGGCACCGCATCCCCGAGGCGCCGATGGCGCAAGGGCAGGTGCTGGTCTACCAGGTGCCGATCCCCGAGCCGCTGCGTTTCCTGGAGCCGCGCGAGACCGAGACCCGGCGCATGCACGCCCTGTCGGATTACGGGCTGATGCATGTGAAGCTCTACGAGGACATCGCCCGCCACGGCCACATCGCCACCACCTACGCCTATCCCGTCGAGGTCGCCGGCCGCTACGTCATGGACCCCTCGCCGACGCCCAAGTTCGACAACCCCAAGATGGACATGTGCCCGGCGCTGCAGCTGTTCGGCGCCGGCCGCGAGAAGCGCATCTACGCCGTCCCGCCCTGGACCCGGGTGCGCAGCCTCGATTTCGAGGACCACCCGTTCCGCATCCAGACCTTCGCCGAGCCCTGCGGCCTGTGCGGGGCCGGGGGGGTCTATCTCGACGAGGTGATCCTGGACGACCGCGGCGGCCGGCTGTTCGTCTGCTCCGACACCGACCATTGCGAGAGCCGGCGGGCCGCGGGCCATGCCGGCGCCAGGCTGGGCGACGCGCCGGCCGGCATTGCGGGCCGCGCGCCATGACGGCGCCGCAGCCGCTCCTGGTCGCCCGCGGCATGACCCGCTTCTACGGCCGCCAGGCCGGCTGCCTCGACGTGTCTCCCGAGCTCCACGAGGGCGAGGTGCCGGCGGTGGTGGGAGAGAGCGGCTCCGGCAAGTCGACGCTGCTCGGTCTGCTCTCGACCGAACTCGAACCCACGCGCGGCACGCTCTCCTACCGGATGCGCGACGGTACGTTGCTGGACCTCGCCGCGACCTCGGAGGCGGAGCGCCGCCTTCTGATGCGCACCGACTGGGGCTTCGTCCGCCAGGACGCGCGCGACGGGCTGCGCATGGACATCTCCGCCGGCGGCAACATCGGCGAGCGCCTGATGGCGCTGGGCGGCCGCCACTATGGCGACATTCGCGCCCGCGCCGCCGACTGGCTGGCGCGTGTGGAGATCGATGCCGCGCGCATGGATCACGCGCCAAAGACGTTCTCCGGCGGCATGCGCCAGCGGCTCCAGATCGCGCGCAACCTCGTCACCGCCCCCCGCCTCGTGTTCATGGACGAACCGACCTCCGGCCTCGACGTCTCGGTCCAGGCGCGGCTGCTGGACCTGGTGCGCGGACTGGTGCGCGAACTGGGCCTTGCGGTCGTGATCGTCACCCACGACCTCGCGGTCGCGCGTCTGCTGTCGCATCGCATCATGGTTATGAAGGGCGGCCGCGTGGTCGAGACCGGCCTCACCGACCAGGTGCTGGACGACCCCCGCGACGCCTACACCCAGCTCCTCGTCTCCTCGGTTCTGGCGGCATGACCATGGACGCGCCCATCCTAGAACTGTCCGGCGTCGCCAAGACGTTCCTGCTGCATCTGCGCGGCGGCGCGCACCTCGACGTCGTGCGCGACGTCTCGTTTGCCGTCCGGCCGGGGGAATGCGCCGTTCTGGGCGGCCCCTCCGGCGCGGGGAAATCCTCGGTGCTCAAGATGATCTTCGGAAACTACCGCTGCGACGAAGGATCGATCCTGCTGCGCGACGGGGACCGCACGGTCGACGTCGCCACCGCCACGCCCCATGAGGTGCTTGGGCTCCGGCGTCGCGTGATGGGCTATGTCAGCCAGTTCCTGCGGGTCATCCCGCGCGTCGGCGCGCTCGACATCGTCGCCGACGCGGCGGCCGAGGACGGCACGGCGCCCGACGACGCACGCGAGCGCGCGCGCGAGTTGCTGGCCCTGCTCGCGATCCCCGAGCGGCTCTGGGCGCTGCCGCCGGCGACCTTCTCCGGCGGGGAGCAGCAGCGGGTCAACATCGCGCGCGGGCTCGCCGCCCGCCGCCCGCTGCTGCTGCTGGACGAGCCCACCGCCTCGCTGGACGCCGCCAACCGCGCCACCGTGGTCGACCTCATCCGCGCCCGCAAGGCCGAGGGCGTCGCCATCGTCGGCATCTTCCACGACGGCGACGTCCGTGAGGCGGTGGCCGACCGCACCATCGACGTCACCCGCTTCACGAGAGCCGCCGCATGACCGCCGCCGCCACCGACACGATCCTCCACAACGCAAGGCTGGTGCTGCCCGACGCCGTCATCGGGCGCGGCTGGGTCGCGATCGCCGGCGGCCGCATCGAGGCGCTGGGCGAGGGCGCGCCGCCCGAGGCGGGGCTGGACCTCGACGGCGACACGCTAATCCCCGGGCTGGTCGAGCTGCACACCGACCATCTGGAGAGCCACTACGCGCCGCGGCCCGGCGTGCGCTGGCATCCCTTCGCCGCGGTCATGGCCTATGACGCCCAGATCGCGGCAGCGGGCATCACCACGGTGTTCGATTCGCTGCGCGTCGGCACGGACGCCGATTCCGGTTCGCTCGGCCACGAGATCTGGACGCTGGCCGACGCCATCGCCAAGGCGCGGGAGAAGGGCCACCTCAGGGTCGACCACCGCACCCATCTGCGCTGCGAGACCACCTCCGCCGACGTGATCGACACGGCCGAGGAGTTCGTGGCGCGCCATGCTGCCCATCTCATCTCGCTGATGGACCACACGCCGGGCCAGCGCCAGTTCCGCGACATCCCGACCTGGCGGCGCTACTATGGCGGCAAGAGCACCATGAGCGAGGCCGATCTCGACGCGCTCATCGACCAACGCGTCGAGGCGCAGGCCACCATCGGCCTGCGCAACCGCGCGCGGCTGGTGGAGATCGCCGCCGCCCGCGGCATCGCGCTGGCGAGCCATGACGACACCACCGTCGAGGACGTCGCGCAGTCCGGCGCGGACGGCGTGTCCATCGCCGAGTTCCCGACCACGGCGGAGGCGGCGGAGGCCTGCCGCGCGGCCGGCATCCACGTGATGATGGGCGCGCCCAACGTCATCCGCGGCGGCTCGCATTCGGGCAATGTCGCAGCGGCCGAGCTGGCGCGTGCGGGGCTGCTCGATATCCTGTCCTCCGACTACGTGCCGGCGAGCCTGCTGATGGCGGCCTTCGCGCTGCCGGAGCAGGCCGGCGGCATCGACCTCGCCGCCGCGGTCAGGACCGTGACGCTGGCGCCAGCGCGCTCCGTCGGCCTCGATGACCGCGGCGCCATCGCCGCCGGGCTGCGCGCCGATCTCGTCCGCGTGCATCTCGGCGAGGCGGCGCCGGTGGTGCGCCGGATCTGGCGCGCCGGAGAGATGGTGGCGTGACGGGCTGCTTCGTCGGCGTCGTCGGGCCCAGCGGCGCCGGCAAGGACACGCTGATCGCCCTGGTGCGGGAGGCGCTGGCCGGCGACCCGCGCTTCGTCTTCCCGCGCCGCATCGTGACGCGGGCCGCCTCAGCCTGGGAGGACCACGACACCATCGCGCCCGCGGACTTCGACCGCGCGGTCGGGGATGGCGGCTTTTCGCTGGCCTGGCGCGCGCACGGGTTGGGCTACGGCCTGCCGGCGGCGCTGGCAGGCGATGTGGCGTGCGGCGCGGTGGTGGTCGCCAACATCTCCCGCACCGTCGTCGCGCAGGCGGGCACGGCCTTCCCCCGCTGCCGCATCGTGCTGGTGACGGCCCCGCCCGAGGTGCTGGCCGCGCGCGTCGCCGGCCGCGGTCGGGAGCGGGGCGCGGATCTGCGCCAGCGCCTGGACCGCAGGGTCGCGAGTGACGCGGACGCCGATCTGGTTATCGAGAATGTGGGCCGCCCCGGCGATGCGGCGGGCCGGCTGGCGGCGTTCCTGCGCGGCCTGACGGGCTGATCGCCCCGCCGGCTCAGATGAACCGGCGCCGGATCTCCTGGCTGACGATGTCCAGCACCGAGACCGTCACGATCACGATCAGCAGGATGGCGGCGCCCTTCTCGTACTGGAACGAGCGCATCACGTCGCTGAAGGTCATGCCGATGCCGCCGCCGCCCACGATGCCGATCACCGTGGCGGAGCGCAGGTTCGATTCGAACCGATAGAGCGTGTAGGAGATCCACAGCGGCATCACCTGCGGCAGGATGCCGAACACGATTTCCTGCAGCTTGGATGCGCCGGTGCCGCGGATGCCCTCGACGGGCCCGGGTTCGATGGCCTCCACCGCCTCGGAGAACAGTTTCGCGATCACGCCCGTGGTGTGGATGAAGATCGCCAGCACGCCGGCGAACGGCCCGAGCCCGACCGCGGCGATGAAGATCAGCGCGAACACCAGCTCGTTGATGGCGCGGCAGCAGTCCATCAGCCGCCGGACCGGGAAGGCGAGCCACCCCGGCGTGACGTTGCCGGCGCAGAGAATGCCGAACGGGATGCCGAGCACCACCGCCAGCAGCGTCCCCCACAGTGCGATGGCGACCGATTCCAGCATCCGCTCGGAGTAGAACCGCCAGTCGATGAAGTCCGGCGGGAAGAAATCGGCGCCGAGTTCGGCCATGTTGGCCCGGTCGCGCCACAGCGAGGCGGGCGCCATCTCCGCGATGCTCCACGCCCACGCCAGCACGGCAAGCAGCAGTGCGAGCACGAGTGCGCGGCCAAGGATCGCGGTCCAGCCGGTCGTGGGCGATGCGGGGAGGGCGGCGGCGGACGGGTGCATGGCGGGGCTCGGCTGCGCGCTGGATTCGGAAATGCGAAGGGGCGCGGCCGGTGGCGGACGCGATGCCGCCGCCGCCCGCGCCCCGCCGCGGCGTCACATGTTGGGGACTTCTTCCATCAGCGTCTCCAGCTCGGCCAGCTGGGCGTCGATCTCGGCGATCTGCGCCTTCTTGTCGTCGGCGGAGATGTTGGCGTTGTTCTCCAGCTGCAGCTTGGTCTTGTAGAGATCGAGCTGCCGGATCGGGTAGAGCTGGGCGTCGGAGGACGCGATGAACGGTCCCCATCCGTCGGAGGCCTGGCCCAGGACCGCACGGGCGGTCTTGACGTCCTCGGGCGTGCCCATGCGGCCATAGGTGAGGAAGATGGTGTAGAGCCTGGCCTTCACGTCCTCCGGCAGGTCCTTGCGCCACACCAGCGGGTCGGACGGGATCAGCGGGGAGCGCCACACTTCCTTGATCTTCTTGCGCTCGCCGGGCCGGCTCTTGTCCAGCCGGTCCATGGACTCGGTGTTGTTGGTGGCGAGGTCGACCTGCTTGTTGGCGACCGCCAGGGCATTGCCTTCATGGTTGCTGGTGACGACGCGCCTGTAGCAGGTCTGGGGATCGACATTGTTCAGCGCGAACACATAGTAGGTCGGCACCAGGAAGCCGGAGGTCGAGTTCGGGTCGCCGATGCCGAAATTCAGGCCCTTGGAGCAGTCGATGGCGTCTTCCAGCGAGTTGATTTCGCTGTTCTCGGAGCTGGTGATCAGCAGCGAGTAGTAGCCGCGGGTGCCGTCCGGCTTGGTGGTCTGGACGAACACCTCGCCATTGGCGCGGTCCACCGCCTCGATGGCGGAGGCGTTGCCGTACCAGGCGAGATCGACCTTCTTGAAGCGCATGCCCTCGATCACGCCGGCATAGTCCTGCGCGAAATAGGCCTTCACCGGCACGCCGACCGCCTTCTCCAGCGCCGCCAGCAGCGGGCCGAAGCTCTGCTGCAGGCCGGAACTGGACTCGGTGGAGATGATGCCGAAATTGAGCTGGGTGATCTTGTCCTGGGCCTGGGCCGGCGCCGCGCCGGCGAGCGCAAGCGCGGCGAGGCCCGCGATGACTGCCTTCTTCATCCGTCGTCTCCTGTCGTGGTGTGTCGCGCCCCGCCCCCGCGGAGCTGCGTTCATGCCGCGGTCGCCCGCGCGCGCGCCTCCGGGCGTGCGGCCGGCGGGACCTGTCCGGGCAGGATCAGCTCCTCGGCCTGCGCGCCGTAGAGTTCGGTGAGGAAGGCCGGCGTCAGCCGCTGCGCGGGGCCGTCGAAGACGATGCGGCCCGCCCGCATGGCGACCACCCGGTCGAAGAAGGCGGTGGCGTAGTCCACCTGGTGCAGCGACACCATCAGCGTGATGCCGTGGTCGCGGCTGAGCGCGACGAGCAGGTCCATCACCCGCCGCGCCGATTTGGGATCGAGCGAGGCGATGGGCTCGTCCGCCAGGATGATCTCGGCGCCCTGCATCAGCGCTCGCGCGATGGCGACCCGCTGCTGCTGGCCGCCGGACAGCCGCGCCGCACGTTTGGCGGCCTGCTCCGGGATGCCGACCTCCGCCAGCGCGGCCATGGCGGCGCGCCTCTCCTCGGCGCTGAACAGCCCCAGCGTCCCGCGCCAGCCGGGCATGCGCCCCAGCGCCCCGATCAGCACGTTGGTCATGACCGAGGAGCGGTTGACCAGGTTGAACTGCTGGAAGATGAGGCCGATGCGCCGCCGCGCCTTGCGCGCGTCCGCGGACAGCCGGCCGGCAGACTGCACCGGCCCGTCGAACACGCGGATCTCCCCGGACGACCGGTCGCCGACCTCCAGTCCTGCGCCGAGCCGGATCAGGGTCGACTTGCCCGACCCGGACGCGCCGATCAGCGCCACCCGCTCGCCGGGCTTCAGCTCCAGCGAGACGCCGTCGACCGCCGTCACCGCGCCGAAGCGCTTGGTCACCTGCCGGTAGGAGAGTGCGGTCGCCATGTCGGTCTCCAGCGCGTCGTTGGATGACGACTAGCGCTGCGCCGTGACAGCCGGATGAAGGCGGCAGGTGTACGTTTCCCGGCCTGCGGCCTCAGCCCGCGCGCCCTTCCTGGACGGCATGGCAGGACACCTGCGCCGGCCCCGCCGGCAGCAGTTCCGGCCGCTCCGTCCGGCAGCGGTCGAACGCCAGCGGGCAGCGCGGATGGAAGTGGCAGCCGGGCGGGGGCGAGATCGGGTTGGGGATCTCCCCCGTGATCGGCCCGCGCACCCGGCCCGACATGTCCAGCGTCGGGACCGCGTCCAGCAGCAGCCGCGTGTAGGGGTGGCGCGGATGGGAGAACAGCTCGCGCCCCGGCGCCACCTCCGCCAGCCGGCCCAGATAGAGCACGCCGACGCGCGTCGCCATGTGGCGCACCACGGCGAGGTTGTGGCTGATGAACAGGTAGGTCAGTCCGAACCTCTCCTGCAGGTCGCGCAGCAGGTTGAGCACCTGCGCCTGCACCGACACGTCCAG
>JAEWEX010000140.1 GCA_023389135.1 Pseudomonadota bacterium
CCGCGCCGGTGGCAGGATGAGGCGCAGGCAAGGCCCGGCGCAGCCGCCGCGCGGCAACCGCTGCCGTACCGTCGGCGGTACGGAGGGAGGCCCCGCCCGGCCCGCGTGACCGGCGGCGGCGGGCCGCACGACAGGCGGCGCGGCGGTACACCCGCCGCACCGCAGGATGCAACGAACAGAACAGGGGCACCCAAGAGGGCCCGATCATGGAGGAAGACCGCATGAAACCCGAGAACTTCGCACGTCTGGTCGTATCCGGCGCCGTGGCGGCCGTGCTCGCCGCCGCACCCGCGCTCGCCCAGGACTATCCCGCCCGCCCGGTCGAGATGGTGGTCCCGTGGGGCCCCGGCGGCGGCGCCGACCAGCTCGCCCGCCTGGTCGGCAAGCTGCTGGAGCCCGAACTCGGTGTCGGCGTGCCCGTGGTCAACGTCCCGGGCGGCACCGGCGCGACCGGCATGGCCAAGCTGATGTCGTCGCCGGCCGACGGCCACTCCATGGCCATCTACATCGCCGACGCCCATGCCCTGCTGGCGGGTTCCAACCCGCGCTGGACCATGGAGGACATCACGCCGGTGGCGGTGATGATCCAGGCGCCGTCCTTCATCTTCGTGGCCAAGGACAGCCCCTACAAGACCTGGGCCGACTTCGAGGCCGCCGCCAAGGCCAAGCCGGAGACCCTGAAGGTCGCGACCCTCGGCTTCGGCAGCGTCGACGACTTCAGCCTCAAGGCCATCGGCGCCAAGGGTGCGACCGTGGTCCAGGTGCCGTTCGCGAAGCCCGCGGAGCGCTACGTCTCCATCCTCGGCGGTCACGCCGACGCGCTCTACGAGCAGGCCGGCGACGTCGGCCAGTTCCTGTCCAGCGACCAGATGCGGCCGCTGCTAGTGTTCGGCGAGGAGCGCTTCGAGGCGTTCCCGGACGTGCCGAGCTCCAAGGAGGCCGGCTACGACGTGGCGCTTCCGCAGTTCCGCGCCATCGTGGTGCGGTCGGGCACGCCCCAGGCGGCGCTGGACAAGCTGTCCGCCGCGCTGACCAAGGTCGCCGAGAACCCCGAATTCGTGGAGTTCCTCAAGGTGCAGCACGGCCGGGCCGACAGCTTCATCGTCGGTCCCGACGCGGTCGCCTTCGTCGAGCAGCAGCTCGATGACATGAAGCAGGTCGCAGGCACCCAGTGACGCGCCCGCACTGACAGCAACAGCCGCCGCGACAGACGCACGAGGAGGACAGGTCATGGATCGCACGAGGGTCTCTGCCGCCCTGCCCTATCTGCTGCTGCTCGCGGCGGCGGTCTATTTCTATATGCTGGCGGACGGGATCGAGTATTCCGCCCGCCCGGGCTCGCTCGGTCCGGATTTCTGGCCCAAGGCGGCCATCCTGCTGATCGCCGTCGTTTCGGTCTACGAGATCGTCAAGGCGATGTTCTTCGACCCCGGCCGCGAGGCCCAGGGGATCGCGGCGTCGCTGGGCGATGCCGAGGAGCAGGCGGCCGAGGCGGAGGCGCCGCGCTATCCGTGGCTGCTGGCGGCGGGCGCCGCGCTCACGCTCGCCTACGGCCTGCTCATCCCCTATCTCGGCTTTCCGCTCGCGACCTTCCTGTTCTTCGTCTGCTTCATCTATATCGGCCGCTATCGCTCGCACCTCGCCATCTGGCTGTCGGCGCTGATCGGCACGGCGGTGTTCTCGATCCTGTTCCTGAAGGTTGTCTACGTCTCGCTGCCGCGCGGCGTGCCGCCGTTCGACCGCCTCTCTGACGCGATCATCAACCTGTTCTGAGCCGCACGCGGTTCGACGGAGGGATAAAAGTCGATGCTCGACACACTCGCCCTGCTCGGCAACGGCTTCATCGCCTGCCTGACGCCCGTGAATTTCCTGATGCTGTTCGTCGGCATCGTGGTCGGCCTGCTGGTCGGCGTGCTGCCGGGCCTGACGCTGGTCATGGGCGTGGTGCTGTTCCTGCCCTTCACCTACCAGATGGAGGTCACATCCGCGATCATCCTGCTGACGGCCATGTACGTGTCGGGCACCTATGGCGGCGCCTTCACGTCGATCCTGTTCCGGATACCTGGCGAGCCGATCCACGTGCCGCTGCTGTGGGACGGCTACGCCATGGCGCAGAAGGGCGAGCCCGCCAAGGCGCTGGGCTGGACGCTGGTCGCCGCCTTGGTCGGCGGCCTCGTCTCCGGCGTCATCATGGTGGCGCTGACCCAGCCCGTGGCGCAGTTCGCGCTTCGGTTCTCCTCGCCGGAATATTTCGCCATCGTGCTGTTCGGCCTCGCCAGCGTGATCTCGCTGGGCGCCGGCTCGCTCGGCAAGGCGCTGATCAGCCTCGGCCTCGGCCTGCTGGTCGCCACCGTCGGCACCGACGCCACCTACGGCGCCTACCGCTTCACCTTCGACCTGCCGATCCTGGCGGACGGCATCGAGTTCCTCGTCGTCATGGTCGGCGCCTACGGCGTCGGCGAGGTGCTGTCGCGGCTGGAGCGCGGCTTCACCACCGAGCAGGTCAACACCTCCACCGGCGCCAGGACCCAGCTGCCGTCCTTCAGGGAGATCAGCGCGGTCAAGGGCATGTTCGCGCGCAGCTCCGTCCTCGGCAACATCATCGGCCTGGTGCCGGGGGCGGGCGCCACCATCGCCTCCTTCGTCTGCTATGGCATCGAGGCGCAGTTCGGGAAGAACCGCGCCAAGATGGGCACCGGGATCCCGGAGGGTGTCGTCGCGCCGCAGGCCGCGGCCACCTCCTCGGTGGGCGGCGCACTGGTGCCGCTGCTGGCGCTCGGCATCCCCGGCTCCGGCGCGACCGCCGTCATCCTCGGCGCCTTCATGCTGCACGGCATCCAGCCGGGGCCGCAGGTGCTGCTGACCTCGGCGGACATGGTCTACACCATCTTCGCCTCGCTGTTCCTCGGCGTCATCCTGATGTGCATCATCGGCTACTTCGCCATCCGGCCGCTGGTGAAGGTGCTGGACATGCCGGAGGCGGTGATCTCGGCCTTCGTCATGGTGTTCTGCTTCATCGGCGCGCTGGCGATCCGCTCCAACGTCACGGACCTCTGGCTGGTCATCGCCTTCGGCTTCCTGGGCTACCTGTTCGAGCGCTTCCGCTTTCCGGTCGCACCGCTGGTGCTGGGCGTGATCCTCGGCCCCATCGCCGAGGAGGCGTTCATGAACTCCATGATCAGCTTCGCCAACGACTGGACCGTGTTCTTCACCCGGCCGATCTCGGGGACGATCATGGCGGTGATCGCGCTGACCCTGGTGCTCCCGCTCGTCGCCAGCTATCGCCGCCGTCGCCTGGAGCGGTCGGCGGGGGCCTGAACGGGTCGGCGCCACGCCCGCTCCGGCGCTTACCGATCTCCGGGTCGCCGCCGGCCGAATCTGCCCTATTGTCCTGCGGCCGGCGCCCGCCGGCGCAAGCCCGGGAGAGTGGCGTGAGTGTCGGACTGATTGCCCTTTTCGACGACATCGCGGCTCTGGCGAAGGTGGCGGCGGCCTCTCTGGACGACGTGGCCGGCCAGGCCGCCAAGGCCG
>JAEWEX010000244.1 GCA_023389135.1 Pseudomonadota bacterium
GGCTCGTCCGGCCTGCTGCCGGCGGGCGGCCGCATCAACCTGACGCTGCGCCGCGTGACCCGACCCTAGAGGCCGGGAATGTCCCTGGGGTCGCGCCCGGCCCTGGGCCGGTAGACCGGGAGCGTCCAGCCGCGCATCAGCGCGCCGGCCCGCACCGCGAAGGCGACCGCGAACCCGCCGGCCGCCGCCGCCCAGAACGGCGCGCCCGCCCGCGCCGCAACCTCGAACAGCGCCGCCCCGGCCAGCGCGGCGGTGATGTAGACCTCGCGGCGCAGCATGACGGAGGGCTCCTGGGCCACCACGTCGCGCAGGATGCCGCCGAAGGTGGCGGTCATGACCCCCATCGCCACCGAGATGCCGGGAGGCGCGCCGGCCGCCAGCGCCTTGGCGGCGCCCATCACCGCATAGGCGGAAAGGCCGACCGCATCGGCCCACAGCAGCACGCGGTAGCGCGATTCCATCAGGTGCGCGGTGAAGTAGACCAGCACCGCCACCGCGACGGCCACGGCCACATAGGCGGGATTGGCGATCCAGAACACCGGCACGCCGAGCAGCAGGTCGCGCAGCGTGCCGCCGCCGACGCCGGTCATGGCGGCGAAGAACACGAACGCGACGATGTCGAGCTGCCGGCGCGAGGCGGCCAGCGCCCCCGTGGCGGCGAACACCGCGACGCCCACGAAATCGAGAATGAGAAGCATGGCCGTCGCCCGCGCCGGAGGAGCCCGGCACGGTTCTAGCGCGAAGCGCCGGCTTCGTCGCCTGCCGCCGCGGCGCCCTTGCCGGCGGCGAACCAGTAGTTCACGTCGGTGTCGGCGCCGAGCGTCCAGTCGCCGCGCAGCGGGTTGAACATCATGCCGGCCGAGGCGAGCGGCTCCAGCCCGGCGGCGCGACCGTAGCCCTCCATCTCGTCCAGCGTCACGAAGCGCCGCCAGTCATGCGTGCCGCGCGGCAGCCAGCGCAGGATGTATTCCGCGCCGACGATGGCGAGCGCGAAGCTCTTGGCCGTGCGGTTGATGGTGGACAGCATGACCAGGCCGCCGGGCCGCGCCAGCGCCGCCAGCGTCGCGACGAACGCCGCGGGTTCGCGGACATGCTCGATCACCTCGGAGGCGACCACCAGGTCGAAGGCCTCCCCCGCTTCCGCGAGGTCCTCGGCGGCTGCGGCGCGGTAGTCGATGTCCAGCCCGGATTGCTCCGCATGGGCGCGCGCGGCGGCGATCGTCTCCGCCCCGGGGTCGATGGCGGTGACCGTCCCGCCCAGCCGCGCCAGCGGCTCGGCCAGGATGCCGCCGCCGCAGCCGACGTCGAGGATGCGCAGCCCCGCAAGCGAGCGCAGCGCCCGGCCGTCGCGGCCGAAGCGGGCGCAGGCCGTGTCGCGCACGAAGGTGATGCGGACGGGCGTCAGCCTGTGGAGCGGCGCGTAGGGGCCGGAGGGGTCCCACCAGCGCGCGGTGTCGGCCGAGAAGCGCGCGACTTCGGCCTCGTCCACCGAGCGCGCGGCCGCCGGTCTGCCGGTCATGGGTTCAGCCTCCAGGACGTCGTTGCCCTTGCGGGCTCGCGCGGATATCTATACGCGCCTTTCCCGCCGGGGAGCGAGCGCGATACGACGCCTCCCCGCAGGTTCCATCCCGTTCCGGAGCGGCCATGGCCCGCATCGTGATGAAATTCGGCGGCACGTCCGTCGCGGATATCGAGCGCATCCGCAATGTCGCGCGACACGTCCGGCGCGAGGTCGACGCCGGCAACGAGGTGGCCGTCGTGGTGTCCGCCATGGCGGGCGCCACCAACCAGCTGGTCGCGTGGTGCCGCGAGGCCGCGCCCATGCACGACGCGCGCGAATACGACGCCGTGGTCGCCTCCGGCGAGCAGGTGACCGCCGGGCTTCTGGCGCTCGTGCTCCAGGAGATGGGCGTGTCCGCGCGCTCCTGGCACGGCTGGCAGATCCCGATCCGCACGGACGGCGCCCATGGCGCGGCGCGCATCGCCGACATCGACGGCGCGGTTCTGATCGAGCGCATGTCGCGGCAGGCTCAGGTGCCGGTGGTGGCCGGCTTCCAGGGGCTGGGGCCCGACAACCGCATCACCACGCTCGGCCGCGGTGGCTCCGACACCAGCGCCGTGGCGATCGCGGCGGCGGTCAAGGCCGACCGCTGCGACATCTACACCGACGTCGACGGCGTCTACACCACCGATCCGCGCATCGTGCCGGCCGCGCGCCGGCTGGAGCGCGTCTCCTTCGAGGAGATGCTGGAGATGGCATCCCTCGGCGCCAAGGTGCTCCAGGTCCGCTCGGTGGAGATGGCCATGGTGCACAATGTCCGCGTGTTCGTGCGCTCGAGCTTCGATGCGCCCGATGCGGACCCGACAGGACCCGGCGGGCTTCCGCCCGGAACCCTCATCTGCGACGAGGACGAAATCGTGGAACAGCAGGTCGTCACCGGCATCGCCTACTCCAAGGACGAGGCCCAGGTCACACTCCGCCAGGTCGCCGACAAGCCCGGCGTCGCCGCGGCCGTGTTCGGCCCCCTCGCGGAGGCCGGCATCAATGTCGACATGATCGTGCAGAACGTCGCGGAGGACACCAGGACCACCGACATGACGTTCACCGTGCCGGTGGCGGACTACCAGCGCGCCATGGACGTGCTCAGGTCGTCGCGCGAGGCCATCGGCTACCAGGCGCTGCAGGGCGCGACCGACGTCGTCAAGGTGTCCGTCATCGGCATCGGCATGCGCAGCCATGCCGGGGTGGCCTCCAAGGCGTTCAGGGCGCTCGCCGAGCGCGGGATCAACATCCGCGTCATCGCCACCTCGGAGATCAAGATCTCGGTGCTGATCGACGCGGCCTACACCGAACTTGCGGTTCGAACGCTCCATTCTGTATACGGGCTCGATGTGGCCTGAGCGGCGGTCCCTCCCGACCGTGCACGTCCTCACCTGACCAGAGCCGCCGCAGTCAAGGGGCGCGGCGGACCGGAGAACCGGCCATGCGAGGCGCTTATGGCGGCCCGCGCGTCCTTCTGCGCCGTCTCCGCGAAGTCATGGCGGAGCCGGTCACCGCGCAGGAACGCCTCGACAGGATCGTCGTCCTGATCGCGTCCAACATGGTCGCGGAGGTGTGCTCGGTCTACGTGCTGCGCGTGGACGGCACGCTGGAGCTCTACGCCACCGAGGGCCTGAACCGCGAGGCCGTGCACCTGACCAGCCTGCGCGTCGGCGAGGGCCTGGTCGGCCTCATCGCGCGCGAGGCGGAACCGCTCAACCTCGCGGATGCCCAGTCGCACCCGTCATTCGCCTACCGGCCGGAGACGGGCGAGGAGATCTATCACTCGTTCCTGGGTGTGCCGGTGCTAAGGGCGGGCAACACGCTGGGCGTGCTCGTCGTCCAGAACAAGGCGCACCGGGTCTATTC
>JAEWEX010000251.1 GCA_023389135.1 Pseudomonadota bacterium
ACGCGCCGGAGGTCGTGCGCGATCTCGACCTGGCGGAGGCGCAGGCCAGGGCGTTCGCGGAGCGCTACGAGGGCCGTGTCGGCGAACTGGCGGGCGCGGCGGATGCGGGGGACCGGCTGCTGGAGGCGGTGCGCGCCTACGAGGCCATGGACGACCTCATGGGCCGGCTCGGCTCCTATGCCGGCCTCGCCTACGCCACCGACACCACCAATCCGCGCCACGCCAAGTTCTACGGCGACGTGCAGGACAGGCTCACCACGGCCTCGGCGCATGTCCTGTTCTTCACACTCGAACTCAACCGCGTGGACGATGCGCTGCTGGACGCGGCGCTGGCCCATCCGGGCCTCGCCCGCTACAGGCCGTGGTTCGAGGACGTGCGCAAGGAGCGGCCCTACCAGCTCGAGGACCGGGTCGAGAAGCTGTTCCACGAGAAGTCGGTGACGGGGCGCTCGGCCTGGAACCGGCTGTTCGACGAGACCATCGCCAGCCTGCGGTTCGACGTGGACGGCGAGCATCTCGCCATCGAGCCGACGCTCAACTTCATGCTGGATCCGCGCGAGGAGAAGCGGCAGGCGGCCTCGGAGGCTCTTTCAAAGACCTTCCGCGAGAACATCCGCACCTTCACCCTGGTCACCAACGTGCTGGCCAAGGACAAGGAAATCTCGGACCGCTGGCGCGGCTTCGGCGACGTCGCCGACAGCCGCCATCTCGCCAACCGCGTGGAGCGCGAGGTGGTCGACGCGCTGGTGACCGCGGTGGAGGGCGCCTATCCCCGGCTGTCGCACCGCTACTACGCGCTGAAGGCGCGCTGGTTCGGCAAGGACAAGCTCAACCACTGGGACCGCAACGCGCCGCTGCCGAAGGTGGCGAGCCGCGCCATCCCCTGGGAGGAGGCGCGCGAGACGGTGCTGGCCGCCTATGCCGGATTCGCGCCGGAGATGGCGGGCATCGCCCGGCGCTTCTTCGACGAGCGCTGGATCGACGCGCCGGTCCGGCCCGGCAAGGCGCCCGGCGCCTTCGCACACCCCACGACGCCCTCCGCGCACCCCTACGTGCTGCTCAACTACCAGGGCAAGTCGCGCGACGTGATGACGCTCGCCCACGAACTCGGCCACGGCGTGCACCAGGTGCTGGCCGCGCCCAACGGCCCGCTGATGGCGCCGACGCCGCTGACGCTGGCGGAGACCGCGTCGGTGTTCGGCGAGATGCTGACCTTCCGCGCGCTGAAGGAGAAGACCGTCGATCCCGCCGAGCGCAAGGCGCTTCTCGCCGGCAAGGTCGAGGACATGATCAACACGGTGGTGCGCCAGATCGCGTTCTACAGCTTCGAGCGGCGGGTCCATACCGAGCGCAAGGGCGGCGAACTCACCGCCGAGCGGCTCGGCGAGGTGTGGCTCGGCGTCCAGACGGAAAGCCTCGGCCCCGCCATCGCCCTGCGGGAGGGCTACGAGACCTTCTGGGCCTACATCCCGCACTTCATCCACTCGCCGTTCTACGTCTATGCCTATGCCTTCGGCGACTGCATGGTGAACTCGCTGTATGCGGTTTACGAGAATGCGGAAGGCGGCTTCCAGGACAAGTATTTCGAGCTGCTGAAGGCCGGCGGGACCAAGCACCATGCGGAACTGCTCGCGCCGTTCGGCCTCGATGCGCGCGATCCGGCCTTCTGGCAGACCGGGCTCAACCTGATCGACGGGATGATCTCCGAGCTCGAGGCGCTGGAGGACGAGGAGGACGAAGCCGGGGCCTGACCGGATCTGCCGGCCGGGCTTCCGGAGCCATGGGATGCTCGCCCGCCATGCCGGCTTTCCCGGTCCACACGCCCTATGACGGCTCCCGGCGGCCCTTCGCCATCGGGCTCGCGCCGCTGGACCTCGCCGGCTGGATCGAGGTGGACGACCGTCTTGCCGGCGATCTCGCCGAGAAGGATCGGCTGCTCGCCACCCGCCGCGACGCCGTGTTTCGCGAGGAGCCGGAGACGCGCGCCGCCCAGCGGGAGGTTCTGGACCTCGTCGCAGACCATGTGATCGGGCGGTTCCCCGACCGCTATGTCAGGCGGGGCGATGTGATCCGCATTGCCGCGGTGGACCGCGCCGTCGATCTTGCGGAGGAGCAGCCGCTGGTCGCCGCCGCCCGGCTCGTGCAGGAGGACCTGGTGCTGATGCGGCGCGGGCCGCAGGGCTGGCGGCTGGCGGCGGCGGTGCTGTGCTTCCCGTCATCGTGGTCGCTGGCCGAGAAGTTCGGCGGATCGCTGGATGCCATCCACGCGCCGGTGCCGGGCTATGCCGAGACGCTTTCGGCGCGGGTGGCGCGGATCTTCGACGCGCTGCGGGTCGAGACGCCGCTGTGGCGGCTGAACTGGTCCATCTATCCCGATGCGGACCTGCATCATCCCGAGCCCAAGACCCTGCTGCCCGACGTCGCCGGCGACATCGCGGCGCATGCCTTCGTCCGGGTCGAGCGGCAGACGCTCCGGCGGCTGCCTATGACGGGCGACGTGCTGTTCACGATCCGCATCCATGTGGACCCCGTGGCGTCCCTCCGGGCGCATCCGGAGGGCGCGCGCCTCGCGGCAGGGCTCGCCCTGCAGATCAGGCAGCTCACCGAGCGGGAGAGCGCCTACAAGGGACTGGCCGTGGCGCGGGAACGGCTGCTCGACGCGCTCGACCTCATGGCCGCGACGTGACGCCGGCCATGCAACCATCTTCCACGGTGGAGCGTTTAAATCGTGCATCCGAGCACGCGCCCGAGCCGGCAATGGAACTCCAGACCATGAACGCGACGTCCGAGCGGCTCGACGCACCCGTCCTCGTGCCCGGGAAGACATGCTGGCGGATCGAGCGCGCCGACCGCTTGCGGCTGGTGATCGACGCCGAGGACTATTTCCGCCATGCCAAGCAGGCGATGCTGAAGGCGCGGCATTCCATCATCCTGATCGGCTGGGACTTCGACACCCGCATCCTGCTGGAGCCCAAGGGCTCGACCCTCGACGGGCCCAACAAGCTCGGCCGGTTCCTGGACTGGTTGGCGAAGACGCGCCCCGATCTGCACATCTACGTGCTGAAATGGGATCTGACCGTGCTGCAGACGCTGTTCCGCGGCTCGATGCCGCTGAAGCTGCTCGATCTCATCAGTCACAAGCGGATCAGCTTTGAGCTCGACGGCCACCATCCGGTCGGCGCCGCGCATCACCAGAAGATCATCGTGATCGACGACGCCATGGCGTTCTGCGGCGGCATCGACATGACCAGCGGACGCTGGGACACCCGCGACCACCTGGACGAAGATCGCGGTCGGCGCAGCCCGTGGGGTCGTCCCATGGGCCCGTGGCACGATGCGGCGACGCTGGTCGACGGGGCGGCCGCCCGGGCGCTGAGCGAGCTCGCGCGCACGCGCTGGGAGGAGGCGGGCCGCGAGCCCATCCCGCCGGCGCCGGCGGGCTCCGATCCGTGGCCCGACGACCTCGATCCCACCGTCACCGACGTGGACGTCGCCATCGCCCGCACCCTGCCGCTCATGGACGACCGCGCCGAGGTGCGCGAGATCGAGGCGCTGTATCTCGCCGGCATCGCTGCGGCGCGACGGACGCTCTATCTGGAGAGCCAGTATTTTGCCTCCCGGCGCATTGCGGAGGCCATCGCCCGGCGGCTCGCGGAGCCCGACGGTCCGGAGGTGGTGGTGGTCAATCCGCGCGAGGCGGAGGGCTGGCTGGAGCAGGCGGCCATGGACACGGCGCGAAGGCGGCTGCTGGCCATGGTGCGCGCCGCCGACAGCGGCGGCCGGTTCGCTATCTACTTCCCCGTCACGCAGTCGGGCGAGCCGATCTATGTCCATGCCAAGGCCATGGTGGTGGACGACCGCCTGCTGCGGATCGGCTCGTCCAATCTCAACAACCGCTCCATGGGGTTCGACACCGAATGCGACCTGGCCATCGAGGCGACAGGCGACGATGGCGGACGGCTGGGCGAGGTCATCGCCGGGGTGCGCAACGACCTGCTGGCCGAGCATCTCGACGTGGAGCGCGCGGAGGTGGAGGCGCGCATCGAGGCCGAGGGCTCGCTGATCGGCGCCATCGAGGCGCTGCGGCACGAGGGCCGCTCGCTGCGCCCCCTTCCGCCGGAGGAGAACGGCGCCATCGAGGACGCGCTGGCGGAAAACGAGCTTCTCGACCCCGAACGGCCGCCGAAATTCTGGCGCCGCATCGCCCGCCGCACACGCTGGGCCTGAGCCCGCTGAGACTGCCGGAGACATGCCATGCCCCTGATCCTGCTGATCATCGTCATCGTGCTGATCGCCCAGATCGGCTTCTGGGACACGTTCGGCGCCATCCTCGGCGCCGCGGCCATGCTGGTGCTGTTCGTCCTGCTGGCCATCGCCGCGGTGGTCGTGGCCGGCGGACTGCTGCTCGGTCGCTTCAGGCGATAGGCCGGCATCCGGCAGCCCCGCGTCGCATGGCGGCGCCGGCGGCGCGCCCCATATCAGGGGCATCTCCAACCGCGCCCGGCCCCATGACGACCCGCGATCCCGAAGCCAACCGCCTGTCCGCCCGCGCCGCCCGCTATGCGCGGGTCGGGGCCAATGTCGGCGGCGTCGCCGCGCGCATCGCCGGCGCACGGCTGTTCCGCACCGGCCTCGACCGCGGCCGCAACGCCGGCGACCTCGCCGCGGCGCTGGGCGGCCTGAAGGGGCCGCTCATGAAGGTGGCGCAGCTGCTGGCCACGATCCCCGACGCGCTGCCGCCGGAATATGCGGAGGAATTGCAGAAGCTGCAGTCCGACGCGCCGCCCATGGGGCCGGCCTTCGTCAAGCGGCGGCTGATTGCCGAGCTGGGGCCGGGCTGGGCCGACCGGTTCGGCTCGTTCGAGCTGAGGCCCTCGGCCGCCGCCTCGCTGGGGCAGGTGCACCGCGCCACCGACACGGCGGGCGCGCCGCTGGCGGTCAAGCTGCAATATCCCGACATGCAGTCGGCCGTCGCCGCCGACCTGTCGCAGCTCGACGTG
>JAEWEX010000327.1 GCA_023389135.1 Pseudomonadota bacterium
GGTGGCGCGCCGGTGCTCGACAGTGCCGAGACACGTCCCGACATCGAGACGGCGCTCCGCGAACTGGCCGAAGCCGCGCCCGGCGGCATCGCCTTCGCCACCGCGGACCGGACGGCCGTGCTGTTCGTGGTCGCACGCGCCCGCGGCGCCGGCGTGCCGCCGGCCGGGGCGCTCGCCGCGGCGCTCGGGTCGCTTGCAGCCGAACGCCTGGCCGGGACCGGCGCCACGGCCGCCGTCACCGGCGTGCCGCTGCTGCAGCAGGCCATCGTCGGCGAGATCAAGCGCGACGCGCTCACGCTCAACCTGGTGGGGTCCGCGCTCGGCTTCCTGGCGAGCTGGCTGATCCTGGGATCGGCCGCCGCCGCCGTCATCACGGCGCTGCCGGCGATCCTCGCCGCGGTCTGGGTGGTGGGCACCATGGGGCTCGCCGGCACGCCGCTCAACGTCATGACGACGGTGATCCCGGTGCTCGTGCTGGTGCTTGGCTATGCCAATGCCGTGCACATGTCCCATGGCTGGCGCCGCCGCCGCCTCGCGGGCGACGATGCCGGGACGGCCGGCGCGGCGGTGGCGCTGGAGGTCGGGCCGGCCTGCATGCTGAGCGGCCTGACCACGGCGCTGGCCTTCGCCTCGTTTGCGTTCGCGTCGACCTACACGGTGCGCGAGTTCGGCATCGTCGGGGCGTCCGCGACCGTCGCGACCATGCTGGCGGTCGCCCTGGTCCACCCCATGCTCGCCCATGCCTTCGGCCGGTGGTGGACCCTGCGCCACGGCAAGGCGGGCGACCGGCTGGCGCTGGAGCGGCTGTCGGGCGGGCTGGTGCGCCGCGCCGCCGCATGGCGCTGGATGCTGCCGGCCGGCCTCGCGCTGTCGCTGGGCCTCGCTGCGATCTATGCGCAGGTCGAGACCCGCTATTCCATCAGCGAGCATCTGGCGCAGGACCATCCCGTCAATGCCGCGCTGCTGCGCGTCGACCAACGTTTCGGCGGCGCGCTGCCGGTGCACGCGGTGGTGCCGCTGGGCGATGGCGGCCTCGACGACGAGGGGCTCGCGCGGGTGCGGGCGGTGCATGAGGCGGTTGCACGCCTCTCGCCGGGCGTGCTGTCACCCTGGACGCTCGCGGGTTTCGCCGCGACCCCGGACGCCGCCGGCGTCGCCGCCGTGCTGGAGGCGCTGCCCGAGCCGCAGCGTCACCGGCTGCTGTCGCGAGACGGCCGCTCGGCGCTGCTGACCGTTCCCGTGACGGAGCGTCCGACCGGCGAGCAGATCGCCTTTGCCGACCGGCTGGAAGCGGCCGCCCGCGCCGCGGCGCCGGAACTGGCGGACGCAATGCGCGTCACCGGCATGTCGGTGACGTTCGCCCGCGAGAGCCGGCGCATCATCGAGAGCCTGAACCTCAGCCTGCTGGCGGCCATCGTGGCCTCCATCGCGATGGTGGCGGTGGCGTTCCGCTCGCTCGGCGCGGGGCTCGTCGCCTTCCCGCCCAACCTGCTGCCGGTGCTGGCCACGGGCGCGTTCCTGTCGGCCACCGGCCAGGGGCTCCAGTTCGCCTCCATGCTCGCGCTGACCATCGCCTTCGGCATCGCGGTGGACGACACCGTGCATTTCCTCAACCGATGGCGGCTGGAGCGACTGCGGCTGGGTGCGGCCGGACCGGCCATGGATGCCGCCGCCGGCCGGGCGGGGCCGGCCATCGTCGCCTCCTCGCTGATCCTGATGCTGGGCACGGGCGTGACCGCCCTGAGCGCGCTGCCCATGGTGCAGCTGTTCGGCATGCTCTCAATTCTGCTGCTTTTCGTTGCCATGGTGGCCGATCTCACCGTGCTTCCCGCTCTCCTCGCAAGGGTTCCCGAACGATGGCTGCTGCCTGCCTCCGCGTCCTCCCGCTCCTGACCGCCGCGCTGCTGTTCGCCCAGCCGGCCGCCGCCGACCCCGCCGCGGAGCGCGCCTATCTGGAAAGGCTCGCCGGCGAATGGACCGGTCGCGGCACCGCGGCGCCCAATCCCGACAGGGGCTCCGAGCGGGTGTTCTGCCGCATCACCGGCGCCCTGGAGGGCGGCACACTGGTCCAGACGGGACGCTGCGCGGCGACCGACCGCTCGGCCGGCGTCAGCGGGCGCATCGCATACGATCCGGCGAGCCGTCGCTATGTGGGCGAGTGGCGCTGGGCGGTGGCGGCGCAGCCGGCGAGCCTCAGCGGCGAGCGGCGCGGCGACGCGCTGGTGCTCACCATGTCGACCCCGGTGGCCAACGGCCAGGTCGCGACCGCGACCATGACCATCCGGCCCCAGGGCGAGGGATATGCCCTCTCCGTGGTCGAGGACGCGACCGGGCGCAACGCCGCCTCGATCCGCTTCGCGCCGGAAGGCTGAGGCCGGGCCGGGACGCCGGCCCTGAGCCTACTGGCTCGCCCAGACGATGCGGGCCATCCAGGCGATGTCGTTGACGTCGAGGACCCGGTCCGGATGGTCCGGGTTGAAGGAGCGCAGCTCCACCTGCTTGGCGGTGCGCCGCTTCAGCTCCTTGGCCATGACCTCGCCGTCGGCGGTCTTGACCACGACGCGGTCGCCGCGCCTGAGCGAGGCCGACGCCGCCGGCGAGACGACGATGGTGTCGCCGTCGCGATAGAGCGGCGCCATGGACTCGCCCGACACCTCCAGCGCATAGGCGTGCTCGTCCTCGATGCCGGGGAACGCGATCTCGTCCCAGCCGCCGCCGATGGGAAAGCCCGCATCGTCGAAGAAGCCGCCGGCGCCCGCCTGGGCGAGGCCGATCAGCGGCACCGCGCGCCGCCGCCCCCGGCCGCCCGTGATCAGCCCCATGAAGGCGTCGAGCCCCGTGCCGGTGGCCTCCAGCGCCTTGGCGATGGATTCCGTCGACGGCCATCGCGGCCGCCCGTCGGGGCCGATGCGCTTGGACCGGTTGAAGGTGGTGGCGTCCAGGCCCGACCGCTTTGCGAGGCCCGAGGGCGAAAGCCCGTTTACCTGGGCGAGCGCGTCCAGCGCGCTCCAGATCTGATCGTGCGTGAGCATGACGGAACCGCAATCCCCACGAATCGGAACATTGTCCAGCGGTAGGAAATAATCCCGAAACATGTCCCGGTCCAGACACCCTGGGTTGCAGTCCCGGTTGTGGAGGCGGCCCTGCGGGCGGTCCGCCTGCTTGATCCGCGGGCGGCTGCGCCCTATCCCGTTCAACATGACCGAACATATGCCAGCCCTCGTCTACAAGATCGTCACCGAGACCCAGTGGCGCGAGGCGCAGGCCGCGGGCGTCTTCGCCGGCGCGCCGGTGGACCGGGCCGACGGCTACATCCATCTGTCGGACGCCGGCCAGGTCGCGGAGACTGCGGCGAAGCACTTTGCTGGCGCGCGCGACCTGCTGCTGGTGGCGATCGAGGCCGCGGCGCTGGGGGATGCGCTGAAATGGGAGCCCTCGCGCGGCGGCGCGCTGTTCCCGCACCTCTATGCCCCCCTGCCGGTGGCGGCGGCGTTGTGGGTCAGGCCGCTGCCGCTGGGCCTCGACGGCCGCCACGCCTTTCCGGAGCTTGCATGAGCCTGTTCGACGCGGCCTGGCCCCTGATGCGCGCCGGCGCCTTCGCGCTCGACGCGGAGACCGCCCACGGGCTTGCCATCGCCGCGCTGGAACGATTGCCGGCCGCCGCGCCGCCGCCGCCCGATCCGCGGCTTGCGGTGCAGCTTGCGGGGCTGTCTTTCCCCAATCCGCTGGGTCTCGCCGCAGGCTTCGACAAGGACGCCCGCGTCCCGGCCCGGATGCTGGGGGTGGGCTTCGGCTTCGTCGAGGTGGGGACGCTGACGCCCCGCGCGCAGGAGGGCAATCCGCGCCCGCGCGTCTTCCGCCTTCCCGAGGACCGCGGCGTGATCAACCGGCTCGGCTTCAACAATGGCGGCCATGCGGCCGCGCTGGCGCGCCTGACCGGGCACCGGCCAGTGGGAATCCTCGGCGTCAATGTCGGCGCGAACAAGGATGCCGCCGACCGCGCCGCGGACTATGTCGCCGGCGTGCAGGCGTTCGCGCCGGTGGCCGACTATTTCACGGTCAACGTCTCCTCGCCCAACACGCCGGGGCTGCGCGACCTGCAGGCGCGCGGTGCGCTGGACGATCTGCTCGCCCGGGTGATGGCGGCCCGGGACGCGGCGCCGCTCCGCCGGCCGGTCTTCCTCAAGATCGCGCCCGATCTCGACCTCGCCGGGCTCGACGACGTCATCGAGGTGGCGCTGGCCCGTCGCGTCGACGCGCTGATCGTGTCCAACACCACGCTGGCGCGACCCGCCGGGCTGCGCGGCGGCCGCGCGGGCGAGGCAGGCGGGCTGTCGGGGGCGCCGCTGTTCCGGCGCGCGACCTGGATGCTGGCGCAGGCGCGGCTGCGGGCGGGCGAC
>JAEWEX010000274.1 GCA_023389135.1 Pseudomonadota bacterium
CCCATGGTGTGCCACACCACCCGGTCGCCGAACGTCGCCAGCGCGTCCTTCTCCGCGGTGTGCCACGCGCCCTTGATGAACTGCACGACGCCGACGCGGCGGCCATGGCCGAGGATGCGCAGTGCGAGCCCGAAGGCGGCCGTGGACTTGCCCTTGCCGGGGCCGGTGTTGACGATCAGCAGGCCCTTCTCGACCGTCTTGCCCGCGACCTCGGCGTCCTGGACCGACTTGCGCCGGGCCATCTTCACCTTGTGGCGGTCGGCGGCGGCCTCGTCGAGCGTGCGCGGCATCTGCGGGGCCCGCCTCAGGGGCGCGGGGCGGGCAGGGCGGGTCCGCGGTCGATACCCTCGCGCAGCCGCTCGCGCTCGGCCTCCAGCCGCCGCACCTCGGCGCGGCGGGAGCGGGCCTCCTTGCGGTAGCGGCCCTGGCGCAGCCAGTCGGCGACGCCGCCGACGATCACGCCCAGCATCAGCGCGAGGATCACCAGCACGAACAGCGGCATGGACACCGCCAGCGCCGGCGTGTCGGGCGCGAACGGGTCCAGCGACAGCGTCACGGGCTCGCGATTGGCCACCGCGAACAGGATCAGCAGCACGGCGATGGGGATGCCGATGACGGCGGATACGATCTTCTTCACCCGCAAGGCGTCGTCCTCAACTGGCTTCGTCGCGGTTGATGCGCTCGCGCATCTCCTTGCCACTCTTGAAGAACGGCACGACCTTCTCGGCCACCGCCACCTGCTCCCCGGTGCGGGGATTGCGCCCGGTGCGGGCCGGCCGGCTCTTGACCGAAAACGCCCCGAACCCCCGCAGTTCGACGCGGTCGCCGCGCGCCAGCGCGTCGGCCACGGCGTCCAGGATGGCGTTCACCACATTCTCCACATCCCGTTGATAGAGATGCGGATTGGCATCGGCTATCTGCTGAACAAGTTCGGACTTGATCATGCGCAGCCCCCCTTAACCTGTTCAAATTCCTGTTATTTTTCGACGGCAGGGTGCCAGACGGCGAGCAGGCCGTCAAGAACCCCGCCATCGGCGGCGCCCGAGCGGATGTCGGCGGCGAGGCCGCGCCAGCCAAGAGCATCCGCGGCGCGCGCGAACAGCGAGGACGCGACCCCGAGCCGGGCCCAGCTCGACCGGGCCGGCCGCCATTCGCGGATCGGCAGCTCGGCCGGCACGTTCTTCTCGCGGGCGAGCCAGGCGCGCGCCTCGTCCTCGCCGCCGAGTTCGTCGACCAGCCCCATGGCGAGCGCGCGCTCGCCGATCATGACGCGGCCGTCCGTGACCGCGTCCAGGGCGGCTCCCGACAGGTTGCGCCGTTCGCCCACCGTGTTGCGGAAGATCCGGTGGCTGTCGGCCACCAGCGTCTCCAGCACGGCGCGCGCCTCCGGCGGCGTCGGGCCGAGGCCGTCGGGCTGCGCCTTGATAGGGCTGGAGCGGACCGCTTCCACCTCGACGCCCACGGTCTCCAGCAGGCCGGAGAAATTGGGATACTGCACCAGCACGCCGATGGAGCCGGTGATGGTGGTGCGGCCGGCGAAGATGCGCTCGGCGCCGATGCCGACCATGTAGCCGCCCGAGGCGGCGAGGCTGTCGAACACGGCCACGACCGGCTTCTTGGCGTTGAGGTCGCGCAGCGCGTCATAGATCGCCTCGGAGGCGGCCATGCCGCCGCCCGGGCTGTTGACGCGCACGATCACGGCGCGCGCCCGGCTCTCGCCGATCTGCTTCAGCATCCGTGCCGTGGCGTTCTGGCCGCCGATGAAGCCCGAGACCGTCACCCGCGCCACGTGCTCCGTGCCGCCGGGCGTCAGACGGCCGGTCGAAGCCAGCGCCGCCACCGCCACGGTCGCGGCCACCAGCAAGACGGCGGAGGCGCGCCAGAAGCTGACCTTGCGGCGCAGCCGGCGCCGCTCGACCAAGGCGTCCGCATCAAGGCTCATGGAAGTCTCCGTTCATGCCCCGCCGCTGCCCGTCGGCGGATGCGATAGCAGCAAAAAGCCCGCGCGGAAATCTCCGCGCGGGCTGTAGCTTGAGGCCGGATGTCGCGCCGGCCGGGGGCGCAGGCGTCAGTCGTCGGCCTTGTCGCCGCTGCGCTGCTGCTTGAGCGCGGCGCCCAGGATGTCGCCCAGCGACGCGCCGGAGTCCGACGAGCCGTATTGCGCCACGGCTTCCTTCTCCTCGGCGATTTCCAGCGCCTTGATGGAGACGGCCACCTTGTGCGCCTTCTTGTCGAACTGGGTGACGCGGGCGTCGAACTTCTCGCCCACGGCGAAGCGCTCGGGCCGCTGGTCGGCCCGGTCGCGGGCCAGGTCCGCACGGCGCACGAAGGCGTTGAGGTCGGTGCCGGTGATCTTCACCTCCAGGCCGCCATCCTTCACCTCGACGACCTCGCAGGTGACGACCGCACCCTTGCGCACGTCGCCGCTCTCGGCGAACGGGTCGCCGCCGAGCTGCTTGATGCCCAGCGAGATGCGCTCCTTGTCGACATCGACGTCGAGCACCTGCGCGCGCACCATCTCGCCCTTGCGGAACTCCTCCAGCATCTCCTCGCCGGCGCGGTTCCAGTCGAGATCCGACAGGTGGACCATGCCGTCGACGTCGCCGTCGAGCCCGAGGAACAGGCCGAACTCGGTCTTGTTCTTGACCTCGCCCTCGACCACCGAGCCGGTGGGATACTTCTCGGCGAAGGCCTCCCACGGGTTCTGCATGGTCTGCTTGAGGCCGAGCGAGATGCGGCGCTTGACCGGATCGACCTCCAGGATCGACACCTCGACCTCCTGGGAGGTGGAGACGATCTTGCCCGGATGGACGTTCTTCTTGGTCCAGGACATCTCGGAGACGTGGATGAGGCCCTCGATGCCCGGCTCCAGCTCCACGAACGCGCCGTAGTCGGTGATGTTGGTGACGCGGCCGGTGAACTTGGCGCCGACCGGGTACTTGGCCTCGATGCCCTCCCACGGATCCTCGAGCAGCTGCTTCATGCCGAGCGAGATGCGGTGGGTCTCGTGGTTGATCTTGATGATCTTGACCTTGACGGTCTGGCCGATGGTCAGCACCTCGGTCGGGTGGTTGACGCGGCGCCAGGCGATGTCGGTGACGTGCAGCAGGCCGTCGATGCCGCCGAGGTCCACGAACGCGCCGTAGTCGGTGATGTTCTTGACGATGCCGTCGATGACCTGGCCTTCCTCGAGGCTCTGCACCAGCTCCTGGCGGAGCTCGGCGCGGCTCTCCTCGAGCACGGTGCGGCGCGACACGACGATGTTGCCGCGGCGGCGGTCCATCTTCAGGATCTGGAACGGCTGCGGCGTGCCCATCAGCGGGCCCACGTCGCGAACCGGGCGGATGTCGACCTGGCTGCGGGGCAGGAACGCCACCGCGCCGTCGAGGTCGACGGTGTAGCCGCCCTTGACCTGGTTGAAGATGACGCCCTCGACCTTCTCGCCCTTCTCGAAGGCCTTCTCCAGCACCACCCAGCTCTCTTCGCGACGGGCCTTCTCGCGGCTGATCACCGCCTCGCCCATGGCGTTCTCGATGCGCTCGAGATAGACCTCGACCTCGTCGCCGACCTTCAGCGGGCTGTCGCGGCCGGGACCCGCGAATTCCTTGAGGGCGACGCGGCCCTCGGTCTTGAGGCCGACGTCGATGACGGCGACGTCCTTCTCCAGTGCGACGACGTGGCCCTTGATGACGGTGCCCTCAGCGAAGTCGGCCTGCTCGAACGACTGTTCGAGCATGGCGGCGAAGTCTTCGCGGGTCGGGGTTCGGGCCTGGGTGGCGGTGGCGTTCATGAAATCTCCTGCCCAGCGGGCATATGCGCCGGCGGTTGGTGTTGCGGTCGTCTCGGCGCCCGCGTCGCACGCCGCCGCGATGGGTCTTGAAGACGCGGCGGGCCGGCGCAAGAGGCGGGAGCCGGGACGGGGCTCGTGGTGTCCGGAGGCGGGGCCGGGCGCCCGGAGGCGGCGGAAACGCCTAAAGGGCCACGCGCGAGCGGGCCCCTCGGTCAGCGGCGCTCGATCAGATCCAGAGCCGCCCGGAACGCGGCGTCTATATCCAAATCGGTGGTGTCGAGCAAGCGCGCGTCGTCTGCGGGCTTCAGCGGCGCGACCGCGCGGGAGGCGTCGCGGGCGTCGCGGGCGCGGATGTCGGCCAGGATCTGCTCCTCGTCGACCCGCTCGCCGCGCCCCCTGAGCTCG
>JAEWEX010000283.1 GCA_023389135.1 Pseudomonadota bacterium
GGCTCGTCCAGCACGTAGAGCACGCCGGTCAGCCCCGATCCGATCTGGGAGGCGAGCCGAATGCGCTGGCTCTCTCCGCCGGACAGCGTGCGCGAGGCCCGCCCCAGCGTCAGATATTCGAGGCCGACATCGTTGAGGAATGTCAGCCGCTCGCGGATCTCCTTGAGGATGCGGCCGGCGATCTCGTTCTGCTTGGGCGTGAGCTCGGCGGGGAGGGCGGTGAACCATTCCGCGGCCTTGCGCACCGACAATTCGCCCGCATGTCCGATGTGGCTTCCGGCGATCTTCACTGCCAGCGCTTCCGGCTTGAGGCGGTAGCCGTTGCAGGAGGCGCAGGGAATCTCGCTCATGTATTTCGAGATTTCCTCGCGCGCCCAGTCGCTCTCGGTCTCGCGCCAGCGACGCTCGAGATTGGTCACCACGCCCTCGAACGGCTTCTTCGTCTCGTAGCCGCGAAGGCCGTCATCGTAGCGGAACGCGATCTTCTCGGATCCGGATCCGGTCAGGATCGCCTCGCGCGCCTTCTCCGGCAACTCGCGCCAGCGGGCGCCGATGGAAAAGCCGTAATGGCGGCCCAGCGCCTCCAGCGTCTGGTTGTAGTAGGGCGAAGTCGACCGCGCCCAGGGCGCGATGGCGCCGTTCTTCAGGGTCAGGCTCTCGTCCGGCACGATCAGCGCCGGGTCGATGCGGTTCTCGGTGCCGAGGCCGTCGCAGGCCGGGCACGCGCCGAACGGGTTGTTGAAGGAAAACAGCCGCGGCTCGATCTCGGGGATCGTGAAGCCCGAGACGGGACAGGCGAACTTCTGGGAGAACACCAGCCGGCGCGGCTCGCCCTTGTCGTCGGTCTCGTCGGCAAACTCACCCACCGCGATGCCGTCGGCGAGGCCGAGCGCGGTCTCCAGGCTGTCGGCCAGCCGGCTGGATATGTCGCCGCGCACGACGATGCGGTCCACCACGACGTCGATGTCGTGCTTGAACTTCTTGTCCAGCGCCGGCGCATCCGCGATCTCGTAATAGGCGCCGTCGACCCTGACCCGCTGGAAGCCCTTCTTCTGGTACTCGGCCAGTTCCTTGCGGTACTCGCCCTTGCGGCCGCGCACCACGGGCGCGAGCAGGAACAGGCGCGTGCCCTCCTTCAGCGCCAGGATGCGGTCGACCATCTGGCTCACGGTCTGGCTCTCGATGGGCAGCCCCGTCGCCGGCGAGTAGGGCACGCCGACCCGGGCCCACAGCAGGCGCATATAGTCGTAGATCTCCGTGACGGTGCCGACGGTCGACCGGGGGTTCTTGGAGGTCGTCTTCTGCTCGATGGAGATTGCGGGCGACAGGCCGTCGATCTGGTCGACGTCCGGCTTCTGCATCATCTCCAGGAACTGGCGGGCATAGGCCGACAGGCTCTCGACGTAGCGGCGCTGGCCCTCTGCATAGATCGTGTCGAAGGCGAGCGAGGACTTGCCGGAGCCCGACAGTCCGGTGAACACTACCAGGCTGTCGCGCGGCACCTCCAGGTCGACATTCTTCAGATTGTGCTCGCGAGCGCCCCGCACGGAGATCACGCGCTGGTCGCGGGGAGGGGAGGTGCGTCTTTTCATGAACCGGCCGGCGCGAAGGGGGTGGGGCAGCGATGGTCTCTACGGCCGGCGCCGGGTCCGCGGACCGGCTTGCGACGCCGACTCGAATGCAATAGGAACATAAAGCGAACAGAAAGCGGTGTCGACGGCGGTCCCGATTGTGGACAAAGCCCCTGCAAGGTGGCGCCACGGCCCGCGATGGCTAGGGTAGGCCCCTTCCCGGTTCGCGGAAACAAGGACAACGACATGTCGGGCAGCGTCAACAAGGTCATTCTCATCGGCAATCTCGGCCGCGATCCGGAGGTGCGCCGTCTGAACTCGGGGGAGGCGGTGGTCAACCTGAACATCGCCACATCGGAGAACTGGCGCGACAAGGCCACGGGCGAGCGGCGCGAGCGCACGGAATGGCACCGGGTGGTGATCTTCAACGAGGCGCTCGGCAAGGTGGCCGAGCAATATCTGCGAAAGGGCTCGAAGGTCTATCTGGAGGGCCAGTTGCAGACCCGCAAGTGGACCGACAAGGACGGCGCGGAGAAATATACGACCGAGATCGTGCTGCAGCGCTATCGCGGCGAGCTGACCATGCTCGACACCCGTGGCGGCGGCGGCGACGCGATCGAGGATCGCGGCGGCGGCGAGGATTTCGGCCGCTCCGGCGCCATGGATCGCGGTGGCGGCGGGTCGTTCGGCGGCTCCGGGAGCGGTGGCGGCGGCGCGGGCGGCCGCAGCTACGGCAACACCATCGACGACGACATTCCGTTCTGAACGAACGGCTGTCCTTCGACGTACGGTATCGGGACGGCGGCGAACCGCGGTCCTGCACGGAGGCTTGACCCTCTCTCCCAAGCGGCTAGGGTCCGCCGCAAATCGACGCCACCCTCTCCGGCCAGGACCATGCGCGCGGAAATCGACACACTCGTAGAAGATCTCAAGCAGTCGGTCGGGCTGCTGAGGAGGCATCTTTGACTGGGATCAAGCCCGTCGCCGCCTCGACGAACTGAACGCCCTCTCCGAAGATCCCGAACTCTGGAACGATCCGGATCGCGCGCAGAAGCTGATGCGCGAGCGGACCGACCTGGAGGATCGCATCGGCGCCATCCTGCGCATCGAGCAGGAGACCGCGGACAATGTGGAACTGATCGAACTCGGTGACGCCGAGGGCGACCAGTCGGTGGTCGACGAGGCGGAGGCGGCCCTTTCCCGCCTCAAGGAGGAGGTGGCCCGCCGTCAGCTGGAGACGCTGCTCTCCGGCGAGGCCGACGACAACGACACCTATCTGGAAGTCCACCCCGGCGCCGGCGGCACCGAGAGCCAGGACTGGGCGGAGATGCTGCTGCGCATGTACACGCGCTGGGCCGAACGCCGCGGCTTCAAGGTCGACGTGGTCGATCTCAGCCATGGCGAGGGCGCGGGTATCAAGTCGGCGACGCTGCTGGTCAAGGGCCGCGGCGCCTATGGCTGGCTGAAGACCGAGGCCGGGGTCCACCGCCTGGTGCGCATCTCGCCCTTCGACGCGGCCGCGCGGCGGCAGACGTCGTTCGCCTCCATCGACGTCTATCCGGTGATCGACGACACCATCAAGATCGACATCGACGAGAGCCAGGTGCGGGTCGACACCATGCGCTCGGGCGGAGCCGGCGGCCAGCACGTCAACAAGACCGAATCGGCGGTGCGCCTCACCCATCTGCCCACCGGCATCGCCGTCGTCAGCCAGGGCGACCGTTCGCAGCACAAAAATCGAGCCACCGCGTGGGAGATGCTGCGCGCGAAGCTCTACGAGCGCGAACTCAAGATCCGCGAGGAGCAGGCCGCCGCCGACCTGGCCGCCAAGACCGACATCGGTTGGGGCCACCAGATCCGGTCCTACGTGCTGCAGCCGTACCAGATGGTGAAGGACCTCAGGACCGGACACACC
>JAEWEX010000288.1 GCA_023389135.1 Pseudomonadota bacterium
TGCATAAGCTGCGCAACGCGCTCAACGACAAGGCGAAGGCGTGGGAGCGGATCATCAAGATCGGCCGCACCCATACGCAGGACGCGACCCCCCTCACCCTCGGCCAGGAATTCTCCGGCTACACCGCGCAGGTGGAGAACGGCATCGCCCGCATCGAGCAGACCCTGCCGAAGCTCATGGAACTGGCGCAGGGCGGCACCGCGGTCGGCACCGGCCTCAACGCGCCGGTGGGCTTCGCGGAGGCCGTCGCGGAGCGGATCGCCGCCATCACGCAGCTGCCCTTCACGACCGCGCCCAACAAGTTCGAGGCGCTGGCCGCGCATGACGCCATGGTGTTCAGCCACGGCGCCATCAACACGGTGGCGGCCTCCCTGTTCAAGATCGCCAACGACATCCGCTTCCTGGGCTCCGGTCCGCGTGCGGGGCTCGGCGAGCTGTCGCTGCCGGAGAACGAGCCCGGATCGTCCATCATGCCGGGCAAGGTGAACCCGACCCAGTGCGAGGCGCTGACCCAGGTGTGCGTGCAGGTGTTCGGCAACCACGCCGCCCTGACCTTCGCCGGCAGCCAGGGCCATTTCGAACTGAACGTGTTCAACCCGGTGATGGCGTACAACTTCCTGCAGTCGGTCCGGCTGATGGCCGACGCGGCGGTGTCCTTCACCGACAATTGCGTGGTCGGCATCGAGCCGCGCGAGGACAACATCCGGGCGGGGCTGGAGCGCTCGCTGATGCTGGTGACGGCCCTGGCGCCGAAGATCGGCTACGACAACGCCGCCAGGATCGCCAAGACCGCGCACAAGAACGGTACCACCCTGCGCGAGGAGGCGGTCGGCGGCGGCTATGTGACCGATGCGGAGTTTGACGAGGCGGTGCGGCCGGAGAAGATGATCTCTCCGGGATAAGGCTTCCCCGGCACCGGTTCATCCGCTATTTATGCGCATGATCCTTGCGCAGGAGATGCCGGTGGGCGCGAAACGAGCGGTCAATCTGTCCTTCGATGCCGAGCTGCTGGACGAGGCCCGCAGCCTCGGCCTCAACCTGTCGCAGTCGCTGGAGTGCAAGCTCCGCGACATCCTGCGCCAGGAAAAGGAGCGGCGATGGATCGAGGCAAACCGCGCCGCGCTCGACGATTTCGACCGCTACATCGACGATAACGGCGTGTTCGGTGAGGAATGGCGGACGCTGTAGATGCGCCAGTTCGACATCTTTGCGAACCGCAGCCCGCGCTCGCAAAGCCGGGCGCCCTATCTGCTGGTGCTGCCGTTCCGCTATTTTCTCGACCGCCGCACGACCGTTATCGCGCCGCTAATCCCCGAACATCTGCTGACGCCCGTCGAGCGGCTGAACCCAACATTCATCGTGGAAGAGCGGGCCGTCGTCCTGTCTCCGCTCGAACTTGTGGCGATACCCACGTCGGAACTGGCCATACTGGTCGGCAATCTGGAGTCCGAACGGGATACGATCATCGCCGCGCTCGACTTCCTCTTCACCGGCGTCTGAGGTCCGTCAATGGCCGACATCGTCAACCTGAACAAGGCGCGAAAGGCGAAATCCCGCGCCGGCAAGGCCGCCGAAGCCAGCGAAAACCGGGTCAAATTCGGTCGCACCGGGACCGAGAAGCAGCGTGAAAAGGCGCTGCGAGCCAACGCCATCCGCACCATCGATGCGCATCGGCGCGACGACAAGGACTGAGCGGCGATGACCGCCGCCATCGTCAAGCGCTCCATCTCCATCGCCGGCCACCGCACCAGCGTCAGCCTGGAGGAGCCGTTCTGGACCGGCCTCAAGGAGATCGCCTGCCGGCGGAAGGTGTCGATCCGCGATCTGGTGGCGGAGATCGACGCCGAGCGCCGCGGAGCCAACCTGTCCTCCGCCATCCGCATCCACGTGCTGGAAGACGCCCGCACCGCCCGCGCCTGCTAGGTTCCGGACTCAATAGGGATTCCGGACAGGGGAAGCGTGATCCAAGGTGTTTGGGAGGACACCCTGATGAAGCATCTGTATTGGCTGGGCGATGCAGAGCGGCTGAAGATCGAGCCGCATCTGCCGCGTGGACGGCGTGGAGCGCATAGGGTCGACGTCCCTCGGGTGATCAGCGGGATCATCCATATTCTTCGGACCGGCGCGCGGTGGCGAGACTGCCTGTGGGCCCGCGGTCCTGAGGCTGCCCACTTCTTCGACGACGCGACAGCCTGATCCGCGCGCCCGTCAGTATCCCAGCCGCCGCGGCAGCCACAGCGCGAGGTCGGGGATCGCGACCACCAGCAGCACCACGACGAACATCGCGCCGATGAACCACGCGGTCCACCGGAACGTGGTCTCGATGGGCACGCCGGCGATCCGGCAGGCGACCATCAGGTTGACCGCCATGGGCGGCGTGAATTGGCCGATGGCGACGTTGAGCGTCACCACGATGCCGAACCATACCGGGTCCCAGCCGAACGCCACCGCGACCGGTGCCAGGATCGGCATCAGGATCAGGAAGATCGAGACGCCGTCCAGGAACATGCCGACGACCAGCAGCACCACGACGATGACCGCCAGAACCATGTACTCATGGCCGCCGAAGGCGATCAGCAGGCCGGCGGCGCGGTCGAACATGCCGAGCGTCGACCCGGCCCAGGCGAAGATGGACGACAGCGCCACGATGATCAGGATGACGCCGGAGATCTCGGCCGCCTCCACCAGCATTTCGTAGACGTCCCGCAGCGTCAGCGTGCGGTAGACAACGAACCCGACGAACAGCCCGTAGACCACCGCGACCACGGCCGCCTCCGTGGGCGTGAACCAGCCCATGCGCATGCCGCCGAGGATCACCACCGGCGCCATCAGTCCCCAGACAGCCTCACGCAGCGAGGGCCAGAACGGCGGGCGCGGCAGGTCCTTCTCGGCAAGACCGAAGCCGTTGCGCCGCGACAGCCACAGGGCGGGGATGATCAGCGCAAGGCCCGCCATGATGCCGGGAACCATGCCCGCGGCGAACAGCGCCGGCACCGACGCCTGCGGCACCACCACGCTGTAGATGATCAGGGCGATGGAGGGCGGGATCAGGATGTCGGTCGCGGCCGCCGCACCGATGACGCTGGCGGAGAACGGCTTCGGATACCCGGCCCGACCCAGCAGCCCCAGCATGGCGCCGCCGACGGCCGCCGCGGTCGCCGCGCTCGATCCCGAGATGCCGCCGAGGAACATGCACACGATGATGGTCACCGCGGCCAGCGCGCCAGGCTTGCGGCCGACCATGGCGGTCGCGAGGTTGACGAGGCGGATGGCCACCCCCGAGCGGTCGAACAGCGCTCCCACCAGAACGAACATGGGCACCGCCAGCAACGGATACTTGGCGATGCCGGTATAGACGCTGGTCGGGATCGACAGCACGCCGAGCCCGGCCAGCCAGATCAGCACCGCGCCGGCGAGACCGAGCGCAACGCCCACCGGCGCGCCGATCAGCAGCAGCACCGCGAACGCGCCGAACAGGACCAGTTCCATCATGGAGTCACGCGATGCCGTCGGAACGGGCCGGCGGCAGGATGGTGGGCCGGCGAACCACGCGCACAAGATGACCGAGCGCCCGCAGCGCCACCGCCAAAGACAGCACCGGCAGCGCAGCAGTGTAGATCCATTGCGGCCAGCCCAGCGCCGGCGAGGTTACGCCGTAGCTGTACTCGTCCCAGACCAGCAGTCCGCCGAGCCAGACGATGATGGAGAACATCGCGATAAGGGCCAGCGTGCCGGCGATCTCGGCCGCCTTGCGCAGGTGCGGCGGCAGCTTGTCGACCAGCCAGGTGATGCGGATGTGCCGGTCGCCGGCGGCCGCGACGGCGGTGCCCAGGAGCGCCACCACGACCATCAGCGCGATGGAGTATTCCTCCGTGAACGCGAAGGAGTAGTTGGTGAGGTAGCGCACGATGACGTTGGCGAGCGTCACCAGGCCGAGCAGCGCCATGGCGGCGGCGGCGGCGATCTCCTCCCATGCGAGGCTGATCCGCGTCGGCGGATTGACGCGTTGGGGTCTGGCATCCTCGGCCATGACGACCTCCCGGAGCGATCGGGTGGGATCGGCGCCGGCAGCGCGGGGCCGCCGGCGCCGGGCGATCAGTCGCCGGCGATCGCCTTCTCGGCGGTCGCGACGAGATCGGGGCCGATCGTCTGCGCCCATTTCTCGTATGACTTGCGGGTGGCCTCGACGAAGGCCTCGCGCTGGGCGTCGTCGAGCCTGACAATGGCCACGCCGTGGCCCTCGATCTCGGGCACCAGACTGGACGTCACCTCCCGGGACATGTCCGTCTGGTAGCGCGCCGCCTCCTCGGCGGCCTCGCGGACTGCGGCCTGGTCCTCGGGGGTCCAGCTCTCCCATGCGGCGCGGTTCACGGCCAGGACGAGGGGCTCGTAGACCGCCCCCCACAGCGTGATGTGCTTCTGGCCGATCTGGTGCAGCTTGTCGACGTTGAAGGTGACCAGCGCGTTCTCCTGGCCGTCGATGGCGCCGGTGCTCATGGCGGGCTGGGCGTCGGCCCAGCTCATCGTGGTCGCGTTGGCGCCGAGCTCGGCGAACATGTCGAGCAGCAGCGACGAGCCGATGACGCGGATCTTCAGGCCCTTGAGGTCCGCCGGGCTGGTTATGGGGCGGTTCGAGTTGCTGATCTCGCGATAGCCGTTCTCGCCCCAGGCCAGCGGCTCCACACCCTGGGCACGGATGATGCCGAACAGCTCCTCGCCGAGCGCACCGGCCAGCGCCTTGTCCGCGGCGTCGGCGGAGGGGAAGAGGAACGGCATGGCGAAGATGTTGAGCTGTCGGATCTGAGGCACCCAGTTCAGGGGCGCGGCGTAGGCCATGTCGATGATGCCCTGGCGCAGCGCCGTGAACTCGCGCGACTGGTCGCCGCCGGTCAGTTGCTGGCCGCTATAGACCTTCACATTGATGCGGCCGTCGGTCTTCTCGCGCACAAGCTCCGCCCAGCGCTCGGCGCCATGTCCCCAGGGGAACGGCTTGGCGAGGGTTGCCGACAGCCGGTACTCGGCCTTGTAGGTCTGGGCCACGGCGCCGCCATGCGACAGGGTGGCGGCGGCGATGCCGGCAAGTGCCAGGCTCAATGTCCTGAATGTGCTGTTCACGGCTGTTTTCTCCCGGTTTTGTTTTCTGACGATTGCCGGCGCGCCCCGTTCAGGCGGCCCGGAGCTGTGCCTTGGGAATGAGCTCCTCCTCGCCCAGCCGATCGAGGTGGCAGGCGAACATGGCGTGGCTGTCCACACAGTCGTGGAAGCCGTATCGGCGCGCCTTCAGGGTCGAGGACATGATGTCCCAGTCGCACGAGAAGGCGTAGTTGGCGTAGGTCCAGTTGGCCGCGTCCTCGAACCGCGTCGGTGGCAGGCCATGGCGCGAGACGATGGCGTCCCAGAGCGGCGCCTTGTCGGCCATGAACTGCACGAGGTCGATCTGCTGCGGCTCCGCCGTCGCCATGGCGAAATGCCGCGCGACCAGCGGCCAGACATGCTCGAAGCGGATGAAATCACCATTGGTGATGT
>JAEWEX010000355.1 GCA_023389135.1 Pseudomonadota bacterium
GGGAGAGGGTGCCCCCGGAGGGGGCGGGTGAGGGGACCGCCTCATCCTGTGGTCCTCTTGCGCATGTCGTCCACGGCCGCCAGCACCCGCTCCGGCGTCGCCGGGGCGTCCAGCTTCGGCGTCAGGCGGTGGCCGGAAAGGCTCGCCACCGCGTCGCGGATGGCGAGCCACACCGAGATCGCCAGCATCAGCGGCGGTTCGCCGATGGCCTTGGAGCGGTAGACCGTTTCCTCCCGGTTCGGCCGGTCGCCCAGCAGCGTCACGTTGAACACCGGCGGCACGTCTCGGCTGCCGGGGATCTTGTAGGTCGAGGGCCCGTGGGTGCGTAGCCTGCCTTCGCCGTCCCAGACAAGTTCCTCGCAGGTGAGCCAGCCCATCCCCTGCACGAAGGCGCCTTCAACCTGGCCGAGGTCGATGGCCGGATTCAGCGAATGGCCGACATCCTGCACGATCTCGGTGCGCAGCACCCGCATCTCGCCGGTCAGCGTGTCGATGGCGACCTCGGAGGCGGCGGCGCCATAGGAGAAGTAGAAGAACGGCCGGCCGGTCATGGTCGCTCCGTCCCAGTGGATCTTCGGCGTCCGGTAGAATCCCGACTGCGACAGCGACACGCGTCTGCGCCAGCAGATCTCGGCGAGTTCGCCGAAGCTCATCGCCTTGTTGCCGTCGCGGGCATGGCCGTCCTCGAACGTGACCGTCTCCGGCGTCGTCCCGAACTCCTCGGCCGCGACGTCCGCCATGCGGGCGCGGATCTGGCTCGCCGCCGCATAGGCCGCCATGCCGTTGAGGTCGGATCCGGTGGAGGCGGCCGTGGGCGAGGTGTTGGGCACCTTGGCCGTCGAGGTCGCCGTTACCCGCACCCGTTCGACATCGATGCCGAACACCTCCGCCACCACCTGCGCCACCTTCACAAACAGGCCCTGGCCCATCTCCGTGCCGCCATGGTTCAGGAGGACGCTGCCGTCGGTGTAGACATGCACCAGCGCGCCGGCCTGGTTCAGGCTCGGCAGGTTGAAGGAGATGCCGAACTTGATCGGCATGGTCGCAAGTCCCTTCTTCACCACCGGGCTTGCGGCATTGAAGCGGTCGATCTCCGCGCGCCATTCGGCGAGCCGGGCCTGCGCGTCGAGCGCGGCCACGGTCTCGGCGATGGCGTTGTCCTCGACCTTCTGGCCGTAGGGCGTCATGTCTCGCTCGGCGGTGCCGTAGAAATTGCGGCGCCGCAACTCGTCGAGCCCAATGCCTGCCTCACGGGCGACATGGTCCATCACCGTCTCGATGCCGAACATGCCCTGCGGTCCGCCGAAGCCGCGGAAGGCGGTGTTGGAGACGGTGTTGGTGCGGCATGGCAGGCCGATCAGCCGGACATTGGGCAGCCAGTAGCAATTGTCCGCGTGGCACAGCGCCCGCGTGACCACTGAGGAGGTAAGGTCCGCGACATTGCCGCCATTGGCGGCAAAGGTCATGTCGAGTGCGACTATCCGGCCATCTGCATCGATCCCGGCCTCGTATCTGATCAGGAAGCCGTGGCGCTTGCCGGTCGCCTGCATGTCGTCGTCGCGGGAGAGCCGGAGCTTCACCGGCCGCCGCGTCTTCCAGGCGAGCAGCGCGGCTATCGCCGCGACGATGGTCGCTTGGCTCTCCTTGCCGCCGAACCCGCCGCCCATGCGCCGCACCTCCGCCGTGACCGCGCTGAACGGCAGGCCGAGCACATGGGCGACGCCGTGCTGCACCTCGGTCGGGTGCTGGGTGGAGGACCACACCGCCATGTCGCGATCCTCGCCGGAGATCGCCAGGGCGATGTGTGTCTCCAGGTAGAAATGGTCCTGCCCGCCGCAGCGGATTTCGCCGGACACGCGCCGCGTCGAGGCTGCGAATCCGGCGTCGAGATCGCCGCGCGCGATCACCTGCTTCGGCGAGACCAGGTCCTCGCGCTCGATCGCCTCTTCGAGCGAAAGCCGCGCCGGCAACACCTCCCAGTCGATTTGCACGGCACGGGCCGCATCGAGCGCGGCGGCGCGGCTGGTGGCGGCGACCGCGGCCACAGGGTGGCCGACATATTCCGCCGTTTCGGCAAGCGCGGGCTCGCCGGATAAGATCGGCGCGATGTCGTTGACGCCGGGTATGTCGGCCGCGCTCACGCCCGCCACGACGCCGGGCATCGCAAGCGCCTTCGCGAAGTCGATGGAGCGAATGCGGGCGTGGGCGTGCGGGGAGAGCACGAGCGCCGCGTGCAGCAGCCCGGCGGGGGCGGGCATGTCGTCGATATAGGCCGCGCGCCCCGTCACATGGCCGACCGCGCTGTCGTGGCGGACCGGCTGGCCGACGCCGCGCGCCTTGCCGGCGGGGACGGGGACGTTCACAGCGCCTCCAGCCGCGGCGCGGCTCGTCCATCTTCGGATGTCTCGATCCGCAGCCGCCGCACAAGATTGGCGGCAGCCCGCAGGCGGTAGTCTGCGCTGCCGCGTTGGTCGCTCATGGGCGCGAAATCCCGTGCGATCGCCTCGTCGAGCCCGTCGGGGGCGTCCGCCGACCATGGCCTGGCGGCAAGCAGCTCCTCGACCGCCCGGGCCCGTGCGGGTGTCGCGGCCATCCCCCCGAAGGCCGCGCGGATCGTGGCCACCCGTCCGTCCGCAATGCGGATACGGAAGGCCGCAAGAACGGTCGAGATGTCCTGATCGAAGCGCTTGGACAGCTTGTAGGCCACGAAACGTACGCCAGCATCGAGCTTCGGCAGATGGACGGCGGCGATCACCTCATCGCTGGCCAGCACCGTCCTGCGGTAGCCGGTGATGAAGTCCTCGACCGCCAGCGTGCGGCGCCCGCCGGTCGAGGCGAGCGTTACCGACGCGCCCAGCGCCACGATGCAGGGCAGGGTGTCGCCGATGGGGGAGGCGGTGCCGAGATTGCCGCCGAGCGTTCCCAGCGCCCGGATCTGGCGCGAGCCGATGCGCCGCACCAGGGCGGCCAGGGACGGGAAGTGGAGGTCAAGCAGGGGCAGGGCGTCGGTATAGGTGACTGCCGCGCCGAAGGTGACGGTCCGATCGTCCTCCTGGATGGTCCCCAGCTCAGCCACGCGGCCGAGCGAAATGACGGTATCCGGGGCCGCGGTGAACTTGGCGAAGCCTAGGCCGAGATCGGTGGCGCCGGCGACCAGGGTGGCATCGGGATGCGTCCGGCGCGCCTGCAGCAAGTCGTCCAGCGTCCGCGGAGCGAGAGCTTGAGGCGACGATGCCGGCTCCAGCGCGGCGAGCGCCTCCGCCCAGCCCGCCGCGCGGTCCGCCAGCGGGTCCGCCGTGCCACGCGCGCAGGCGCGGCGGACAGCGTCGACGATGGGCCGGTATCCGGTGCAGCGGCAGAGATTGCCGGCGAGTGCGTCGTGGATTTCCGCGTCGTCCGCCGCCCCGCCGGCGAGCGAGATGCCGGCCATGGCCATGACGAAGCCCGGCGTGCAGAAGCCGCACTGCGTGCCGTCGGTCTCCACCAGCGCCTGCTGCACGGGATGCAGCGGTCCGTCGCGGTCCGACAGGCCCTCGACGGTCACGATCGCGCGGCCGTCGATCTGGGGCAGGATCATCAGGCAGGAGTTCGCGGCCCGGAACCGCATGGCGCCGTTCACCGCCTCGCCCACCAGCACGGTACAGGCGCCGCAATCGCCCTCCGCGCAGCCTTCCTTGGTGCCCGTCAGCCCGCGCCGGTCGCGCAGATAGTTGAGCACCGTGGTCGCCGGTGCGATGCCGGATTCGGCCACGGGCTCGCCATTGAGCAGGAAACGCAGCGCACTCATGGATGTCCGACCGCCTTCAGACGGCCATGGTCGAGCGGTGGGCCCATTTTGTCGAGCGCTGTTCGATCCAGGCGAACACGGCATACATGGCGATGCCTTCCACCGCGAGCGCCAGCAGCCCGGCGAACACCAGCGGCATCTGGAAGTTCGCGCCCGCCTGCACCATGAGGTGCCCGACGCCTCGGTTTGCCGCAACGGTCTCCGACACCACCGCGCCGACGAAGGCGAGCGTGATCGCAACCTTGAGCGACCCGAACAGGTAAGGCATGGCGCGGGGGATGCCGACCTTGAGCATGATGTCGAGCTTGCGCGCGCCGAGCGCCCTCAGCACATCCTCCAGCTCCGGCTCCATTGTGGCGAGGCCCGTGGCCACGTTGACGACAATGGGGAAGAACGAGATCAGGAAAGCGGTCAGAATCGCCGGCACCTCGCCGATGCCGAACCAGATCACCAGAATCGGAACCACCGCGACCTTGGGGATCGAGTTGAAGCCGATCATGACCGGATAGAGCGCCTTGTAGATTGTGCGCGACCAGCCGATGAAGATGCCCAGCAGAACGCCGAACACCACCGACATGGCGAAGCCCGCCAGCGTGGTCCACAGCGTGACGAAGGAATTGCGCCACAGCGGCCGCCAGTACTGCACCACCGCGCCGAAGATCGCGGAAGGCGCGGGCAGGATGAACGGGTCTATGCGGAACAGGTGGACCGACGCCTCCCACACCGCGAACAGCGCGACGGTGAACACCCACGGCGCCAGCACCTCGATGGCCTGTGTCGACGGCTTCATTGCGGGCGCACCTCGGCGATCTTGGCGCGAAGCTCGTGATAGATGTCGGTGAATTCCGGCGTGAAGCAGATCTCGAGATCGCGCGGCCGAGGCAGTTCGATCTTCCTGGTCATGACAACCCGGCCGGGCCGGGCGCTCATGACATGGACGGTGTCGGCGAGGAAGGTCGCCTCGCGAAGATCGTGGGTCACGAGGATCACCGTGAAGCCGATCTTCTCCCACACGTCGCGCAGCACGCACCACAGCTCTTCACGCGTGAAGGCGTCGAGCGCGCCGAACGGCTCGTCCAGCATCAGGAGCTGCGGGTCGTGGATCAGCGAGCGGCACAGCGACACGCGCTGCTGCATGCCGCCGGAAAGCTCCCACGGATAGCGGTCGCCGAAGCCCTTAAGGCCGACCGTCTCCAGCAGCGCCTCGGCGCGCTCTCGATATTCGGCCTTGCGGGCGCGGAACTGCCGCCGGTGCGGCTCGACGATCTCCAGCGGCAGCATGACGTTCTCGCGGACCCGCCGCCACGGCAGCAGGTTCGGGCTCTGGAACGCCATGCCGGCCACCTTGAGCGGACCGTCGACCTTGCTGCCGTTCACCGAGATCGCGCCAGCCGTCGGCGGGACGAGGCCGGTGACGAGCTTCATCAGGCTCGACTTGCCGCAGCCGGACGGGCCGACGACCGCCGCGAACTCGCCCTGGGCGACCGAGAGGCTGGTGCCCTCCAGGGCGACCACGGGTGTGGACGCCGTGCCGTAGGCGAGTGTCACGTCATCGATGCGGATCACACGGATCTCCGGGTCGGAGTTGCCGGCGGCAGGGTGACGGGAGAGGGCACAACATCCGAGTCATCCCGGACGGCGATGCCGATCCGGGAGCCAGGAACACGAGCGCGCCTGGACAAGGCAGTGTTGCCGGCCTCCGGGTTTCGCTCCGCAGACACGGGATGACGGCCAGCGGCCTCCGGTCTCAGAGCCGGCGTTCGTCGGCCGCCGGCAGGTACTCGCTCGTGAAGATGTCCTGCCATTTCATGTCCGGGTTCTTGAACTGGTAGGTCACGGCGATCTGCTTCATGGCGCTGTCGAAGCGCGCCTCGTCCACGCCGCCGAAGCCGTTGGCCTTGACCCACTCGGTTTCGACATTGTCGCGCAGGCACATCTTCAGCCGCTCCAGCTCGGTGGTCGCATTGCCGATCTCGTTGCGTGTCATCAGCGACTTGATGGCGCCCTCCGGGTCTTTCGCAGTGTCCTGCCAGCCGCGGATCGTGGCCTTGACGAAGCCTTTCACGACCTCGGGATTGGCGGCGGCGTAGTCGGGATTGACGATGATGACGTTGCCGTAAAGGTCGAGCCCGTGGTCCGACATCAGCATGACCTTGATGTCGCTTGCGGGGACGCCCTTCGACATCAGGTTGAAGAATGAGGAGAACGAAAACCCCGTGATCGCATCCACGTCGCCCGCCGCCAGCATCGGCTCGCGCACCGGGAAGCCGATGTTCTCGATGGTGACCTTGGAGGCGTCGATGCCGTTCTCCTGGACGAAGGCGGGCCACTGCGCATAGGCGCCATCGGGCGCCGGAGCGCCGAGCTTCTTGCCTTCCAGATCCTTCGGTCCCTCGATGCCAGCCCGCGCCAGGCTGACGATGGAGAAGGGCGGCTTGTCGTAGACCATCAGGACGGCCATCACCCTGGCGTCCGGGTTCTGGTCGCGGAACTTGATCAGGGAATTGACGTCGGCGAATCCGATGGGATAGGTGCCCGCCGCGATGCGGCCGATGTTCTGCACCGAGCCCTGGCCGGCATCGACCGTCACTTCCAGCCCTTCATCCTTGTAGTAGCCCTTGTCGAGGGCGACGAAGTAGGGCGCGGCAGGGCCCTCGAACTGCCAGTCCAGCGCGAACTTGACGGCGGTCTGGGCCTGGCCCGGGACCGCCGCGAGCGCTGTCATGGCGGCGACGAGAACGGCGCCCGAAAGCAAGCGGTTCATGAAATTCCTCCTGATGGTTCGCGGACGGCGCAACGCCGCCGACGCCGCTTTGACGGCAAGTGGACCATGGAGCAATCGGCATGCCAAGCGGGCAGGCGCGCACCGCCGAAACAGACTGTTGATGCCCGCGGCCGGAGGCGCGGGTTGCTGTTCATCGGCCTGCCCGATTTGTGGGCAGGTTTGCCCGCCTTCGTCGATCCTGTGCTTACCCCGCCAGCAGATCCCCGATGGTCAGGGCGATGACCCGCGTGGCCTTGTGGAGCGTGTCCACCGGCAGCCGCTCGTCGGCGCGGTGGCCGTTGGCCTCCAGCAGGCTGCGCGGGCCGGCGCCGTACATCACCGTGGGCACGCCGGCTTCCGCATAGTGCCGGGCGTCGGCGTAGAGCGGCACCCCGGTCGTGCCGACAGCCTCTCCGATCACTTCGCTTGCGCGGCGCGCCACGATATCCGCCAGCCGATCCGCGCCCGGCACCGGCATGAAGGGCCGCGCCAGCAGGATGCGGCGCACAGACACCGTGATGCCCTCCAGCGCCGCCGCCGCCTCGCGGATGAGGCGGACGGTCTCCGCCTCGACCTCTTCGGGCGCCTCTTCAGGCGTGATGCGCCGGTCGAGCCGGAAGGTCACCCGGTCGGGAACCACATTGGTGTTGATGCCGCCCGAGATCAGGCCGACCACCATGCTCGGGCTGGTGATGCCGGGCATCGATGAGCGGCGATCCTTCAGCGTCTCGCGGTGGCGGTACAGCGCGCCGAGAATGGTGGTGGCGGCCTCCAGCGCATCGTGACCGGTGTCGGGCCGCGCCGCATGCGCGGACAGCCCGGCCACCTCGACCTCCAGATGCAGGCAGCCATTGTGCGCGATCACCACGTCGTAGGAGAACGCGGCGCAGATCGCGAAGTCCGGCGTGGTCAGCCCGTGCGACAGCAGCCGCGCCGGTCCGATCTCTCCACCGGTTTCCTCGTCATAGGTGACGTGGATCTCCACCGTTCCGGCGAGTTCTGCCCCGCTCTCCCTGAGCGCCTTGAGCGCAAAGGCGTAGGTCGCGATGTCCGACTTCGATACGGCCGCGCCGCGGCCGTACATCCAGCCGTCACGCACCTCGCCGCCATAGGGATCCGTGGTCCAGCCCTCGCCGGGGGGCACGACGTCGCCATGGGCGTTGAGCGCCACGGTCGGCCCCTCGCCGAAGCGGTGGCGCACGATCAGGTTGATCGCGCTCGTCATCCCGGCCGCCTTCAACGCCTCTTCCGGCACCGTATGGGATTCGACCTCGAAGCCCAGCGCCTCGAGCGCGGCCCGGGTATGGCGTGCATGCGGCGCGCAGTCGCCGGGCGGGTTGTCGGACGGCACCGCGACAAGGCCCTTGAGAAAGCTCAGCGCCTCCTCGCGGTCGCGGTCGATGATGGCGAGGGCGGCGGTCAGGTCGGGTGCGGACACGGGTGCTCTTGACCTCTCTCCGTTCAGGTGCGGCGACGGCTCCTAGCACAGGCCGGCGGGAGGTGCATGTTTTTGGGGAGCGGGCCCGGTCGATGGCGGCGATCGCGAGGACCGCCGCCATCGTGCTCGATTGCCAGGATCAGGCGCCGGAGCGGTCGATGAACGACCTGTAGACGAAGCCGCGCGCGCCGGCGGCCTCGACCTCGCACCAGC
>JAEWEX010000359.1 GCA_023389135.1 Pseudomonadota bacterium
GTTCGCGCCCGGCGAGCCGGAGACCGCCTTCACCTATGGCGACGTCATGGGGCTGGTGTCGCCGGCGGTGAACTGGCAGCCCGTCGATCTCAGCGTGCCGCGGCTCGAGGCGGAGGCACTGACGCCGGAGCATCCCGCGACGGCAGGCCAGGCCGCACCCGCGGCCGCCGCGATGACGCAGTGAGCGCGCCGTGGCGCTCGCTGGCCGCGGCCAGCCCCCAGATCAGGCCGACGACCAGGAAATAGTGGCGCCAGTGATCGGTATCGATGATCGCGCCCTCGGCGGCGAGGCCGGCGAAGGTGGCGAACGCGGCGATCGACATGGGCTGCCACGGCGCCCGTGACAGCGCGGCCCGCAGGCCGACCGCCAGCGTCGCCGCCGTCAGCGCCAGATAGGCGAAACCGCCGAGCCAGCCGTAGGACAGGAATGTCTGCAGGTAGACGTTGTGCGGGTTCATTCCGTAGGTCCGTCCGAACTGCAGCGGACCCATGCCGTTGGGATGGGCGAGGATCGCGCCGAGCGCCTGCTGCTGCGTCCCGAACCGGCCGAACCGGCCGTCATCGTAGGACTGCACCAGGCTCGCCCGGATCTCGAACATCTCCGCGACCGGCCCGACCGACAGGATGAGCGCCACGAAGCCGCCCGCCGCCACCGAGCCGACCAGCGTCAGGCCCACCAGCCGGGCGCGGAACCGCGAACTGGGCGAGGTCACGAACAGCAGCGCGACCATGATCGCGGCGGAGAAGGCGAAATGCCCCCAGGCGCCGCGCGAGAAGCTGATCAGCAGGCCGACCAGCAGGATCGCGATCCCCGTCAGCGCCAGCGGCCGCGGGCCGCGGAACAGGACGGTCTGGATCAGCAGCAGCAGCGGCAGGATCAGGAACGGGCCGTAGACGTTGGGATCCTTGAAGGTCCCTTGCGCCCGCCCGGCATAGAGGAACAGGTCCGCCCGCGGCACCACGCCGAAATAGGCGCCGATGGCGACCAGCGCGACCCCGACCGCGGCGGTCATGTAGGCGGCGCGGAACACGGCGAGACGGCGCGCCGTGTCCACCGAGAACACGATGGCGAACAGGATCGTCGTCGCCTGGAGATAGATGGTGACGCCGGTGTAGATCAGGCCGTCGGTGTCGTAGGAGACGGGGGCCATGGCGGCGAGGCCGCCCACCGCCCACGCCACCATCACCACCACCAGCGGCACCAGCCGGCGATCCACCGCGAGGCCGGCGGCCAGGCACGCCAGCGCCATGATCGCGACCAGCCCCTCATAGGGCGCGGGCTCCACGAACACGAACGCGCTGAGCGCCACCGCCACGAACAGCGTCGCGGAGACCAGCGCGGTCGCCCGGACGCGCAGGGCGCTCGTTGCGGCGCCGGGCTGGACGGTGGTGGACATGAGGCGTGCGACCGTGCTTTGCGCGCCCGGCATGCGGGTCGCGGCTCGGTCAGGACGATCCCGCATCAACGTAAAGATCGGGTTGCCCCCGCCGCGCCGCGCCGGCCGGGCGGGCGGGCGCAAGCCGCCTCAGCCGACGCCGTCGCAGCGCACCACGCTGATCTCGGTGCCCTTGAGGCTGAGCGTCCCCAGCGGCGTGCCGCGGGCGCGGCCGGCGACGGCCGCCCACGCCTCGGCGGTCATGAGCACCGCCGGCTCGGCCCCGTAGGCCGACAGTCGCGAGGCGAAGTTCATGGCGTTGCCCCAAAGATCGTAGGTGAACTTGGTCTGTCCCACGACGCCGCCGACCACCGGGCCGACCGCGATGCCGACCCGCAGCCCCCAGCCGGCATCGGTCGCGCGCGCGGCCTCGATCATGGCGAAGCCGCAGCGCACCGCATCCATGACCGGATCGGCCGCCGGCGCGGTCAGGCTGGAGGTGGCCACAAGCCCGTCGCCGATGCTCTTGATCTTCTCCATGCCGTGCGCCGAGGCCACCGCCTCGCAGGCCGCCATGAGCTGGCCGAGATGGTCGACGATGGTGACCGGGTCGCGCGCGGCCGAATAGGCGGTGAAGCCGACGATGTCGGCGAACAGCACCGTGACCTCATCGAAGCGCCGCGGGGTCACCCGCCCTTCGCGCGTCAGCTCCTCCAGCGCCGCCACCGGCAGGATCGCGCCCAGCAGGCGCTCCGAGCGCGCCTTCTCCTGCTCGATGCGCTGCAGATAGGCGACCTCGAGATCGCGCCAGCGCTTCCGCTCCAGGCAGGCGCGGATGCGGGCATGCAGCAGCACCGGATCGAACGGCTTGGGCAGGTAGTCGTCGGCCCCGAGCTCGATCGCGCGGGCGATGGCGGCCAGGTCGTCCAGCGCCGACACCATGATCACCGGCAGCGACCGGGTCGCCGCGTCCGCCTTGAGGCGGCCCAGCACCTCTATCCCGTCCATGCCGGGCATCATCACGTCCAGCAGCACGAGGTCGACGGCCACGCGGCCGATCACGTCCAGCGCACCCGGCCCCGACGCCGCCGTCAGCGCGCCGAGCCCCAGCCCCTCGATCTCCTGCTCCATCAGGTCGCGGTTGGTGGCGTCGTCGTCCACCACCAGCAGCACCGGCGCCTTGGACGCCGGCGCATCCGCGCTCACGCCGCGATCCCGGTGACGCGGGCGAGCAGGGCGAACAGCGCGTCCTCGTCGACGGGCTTGGCCAGGTAGCCGTCGCAGCCGGCCGCCAGCGCCCGCTCCTCGTCGCCGCGCATGGCATGTGCGGTCAGCGCCACCAGCGGAATGGCGGCGAGCGCCGGGTCGTCCTTGAGGCGGCGGGCGAGCTCCCACCCGTCCATCAGCGGCAGCGACAGGTCCATCAGGATCGCGTCCGGCCGCTCCCGCCGCGCGGCTTCCAGGCCCGCGACCCCGTCGCCTGCGGTGACCAGCGCGTAGTCCTCCTCCAGCAGCTGCACGAGCAGGTCGAGGTTCATCTCGACATCCTCGATGATCAGGATCTTTGGCATGGTCATGCCGTCTCCGCCGGAAGCGCGCGGCGAAGCTCGCGCATCAGCGTCTCGCGGTCCAGTCCCGTCTTGAGGATGACCGCGCGGGTGCGCTCGGCGAGATCGGCGCGCTCCGCATCGGTCAGGTCCTTGGCGGTCAGCACGATCACGGGCAGGCCGCGCAGCCCGGCGTCCTCGCGCAGCGCGTCCAGCACCCCGAAGCCGTCGATCTCGGGCATCAGCATGTCCAGCAGCATCACGTCCGGGCGGCCCCGCGCGATCTGCGCCAGGGCCTCGGCCCCGTCGCCCGCCGCGTCGATGGCGAATGCGGTCTCCTCCAGCAGCTGGCGCACAAGGTCGGCCACCGCCGGGTCGTCGTCCACCACCAGGACCCGCCGGCCGCCGCCGGCGTTGCGGGCGAGCGCCGACAACAGGTCCTCGCGGGCGAACGGCTTCACGAGATAATCGGCGGCGCCGAGCCTCAGCCCCCGCTCGCGCTGGTCGACCACGGTCACCAGGATGACGGGGATGCCCCGGGTTTCCGGGTCCTGCTTCAGGCGCGCCAGGATGTCCCAGCCGCTGAGGCCCGGCATCACCAGGTCGAGCGTGATGGCGCGCGGCTTCAGCCGCCGGGCCAGCGCCAGCCCGGCCTCGCCGGAGGTCGCGCCCACCACCCGGAAGCCGAGATCGGAGACGTTTTCCTCGATCAGCGCCAGCGTGTCTGGATCGTCGTCGATGGCCAGCACCACGGGCAGGCCTTCGAGCGCGGCGAGGTCCGCCTCGTCCTGGCCCCGGGAGGCCCGCGCCGCGCCTTCCGTCGGCGCCGCCTCCATCGCCAGCGGGATGGCGAGGGTGAAGGTCGAGCCGCGCCCCGGCGCGCTGCGCACGGAAATAGTGCCGCCGATGAGAGTTGCGAGGTGACGGCTGATGGACAGGCCGAGGCCGGTGCCGCCGTGACGCCTGGTGGGGCTCTGGTCGACCTGCCGGAACTCCTCGAAAACCAGGTCGAGCGCATCGGCGGGAATGCCGACGCCGGTGTCGGAGACCGCGATCTCGACCGTCCCCCCGGCCCTGCGCGCGGTCACCGTTATCGCGCCGTCCTCGGTGAACTTCGCGGCGTTGGACAGGAGGTTGAGCAGGATCTGGCGCAGCTTCTCCTCGTCGCCCAGCACCGCCGGGATGTCGGACGCGACGTCCATGGACAGCGTCACGCGGTCGGCGCGCACCACCGGCTCCACCGTCCGCAGGCACGCCTCGATGACGGGCCCCAGCGCGAACGCCCGGCGGCGGACCTCCATGCGGCCCGCCTCGATCTTGGAGAGGTCGAGCACGTCGTTGATCAGCGCCAGCAGGTGGTTGGCGCTGGCCAGGATCTTTTCCAGGTTGCCGTACTGCCGCTCGGGAAGCTGGTCGCGGGTGCGGCGCAGCAGGATGCGGGTGAAGCCGATGATGGCGTTCATGGGAGTCCGGAGCTCGTGGCTCATATTGGCGAGGAACTCGGATTTGGCGCGGCTGGCGTCCTGGGCCCGGGCGCGCTCCTCGCCATACTTGCGGGCGAGCTCGGTCAGTTCGCTCGCCTGATCCTCCAGCGCACGGCGCGACGAGCGCAGATCGGCGACGGTGGCCTGCAGCCGCGCCAGCGCCTCCGCCTCGCGCGCCTGCAGCTCGCGGCGCTCGGTGATGTCGCGGATGACGCAGACGAGGCCGCCGCCCTCCAGCATCGTCAGCGATATCTCCTGCGGGAACTCGGCGCCATCGGCCCTGAGGCCGGACGCCTCGCCGCGCCAGTGGCCCTCGCGCGCAAGTTCGGGCATCACCTCCCCCGCGATCCGCGCCCGCTCGTCCGGGCCGTAGAGCTCGTGCCAGCTGCGCCCGACCAGTTCGCCCGGCGCGTCGTAGCCATAGACACGGGCATGGGCCAGATTGACGTAGCCGTAGCGGCCGTCGGGCCCCAGGATCGCCATGCCGTCGCGGGAGGCCTCCATCGCCAGCAGGTGCTGACCCAGCGCCTCCTGCGCGGCCTTCAGCGCGGTGATGTCGAAATAGGTCAGCATCCGCCCGCCATCCGGCAACGCCGAACAGCGGAACTGGATGACGCGGCCATTGGTGAGCCTGAGCTCCTGGTGCGGCACGTCGCCGGCGCGGATCATGGCGATGCGGCGGGCGGCGAAGTCCTCCCAGTCCTCCGGCGCGACGTCGAACAGGCCGCTTCCCCGCGTCTCGGCCATGTCCTCCTCAAGGGTGCGGCCGGCGGCGCCGGCGTCGTCGCCGCGGCCCCAGATCTCGCGATAGGCGCGGTTCGAGATGCGGGTCCGCATGCCGGCGTCGAGGAACAGGACGCCGTAGTCGATGGTGTCGAGGATGGCGTTGAGATCGCGCAGCGCCATGTCCTTGGCGTCGTAGGCCTCCACCAGCTGGCGCTCGCGCGCCTTCAGCTCGGAGATGTCGTTGAAGGCCGTCAGCACCGCCGGCCCGCCGTCGAACTCGATCAGGCTGGCGTTGATCAGCGCCCAGAACCGCTGCCCGCCCGGACCGACCAGCAGGGCCTCGAAGTCGCTGACCCGGCCCTCCCGGGTCAGCGTCTCGATCATGCGCGCGCGCTGGCCGGGGTCGGCGTAGGACTGGGGGGCGGGCCGCCCCAGCAGCGTCGCCACGTCGGATCCCATGGCCTCGGCCATGCGCTCGTTGAGATAGAGCACCCTGTTGCCGTCGAGGCGCGCCACGGCGATGGGGAACGGCGCCGTCTCCAGCAGGCGCCGCTGGCGCAGCTCGGCCGCCTCCAGCGCCTCCATGGCCCGCTTCTGGTCGGTGACGTCGAGATAGGTCAGCATCCGCCCGCCATCGGCCAGCGCGATGGTCTGGTGGCGCATGACGCGGCCGTCGCCGCGCACGATCTCGATGGGCTCAGGGTCCGCCGCCTCGATGGCCGCAAGCCGGCGCTCGACGAAGGCCTCCCAGTCGCAGTCGTCGATGGCGCCGGCACCGATGGCGCGGCTGTAGCCGAAATGCTCGCGCACATTTGGATGGCTGCCGATCATCTCCGGCGGGATGCCCCACATCTCGCGATAGGCGCGGTTGCCGACCCGCACGTTGAGGTCCGCGTCCAGGAACAGGATGCCGTAGTCGATGGCCTCCAGCACCGCGTTGAACTCGCGGTGGCGCTCCAGCTCGCGCTCGGCGCGAATGCGCTCCTCCAGCTCGCGCGCCAGCTGTTCGTTGACCTCCGCGAGGCGCGCGCTGCGTTCGCCCAGCGCGGTCTCGCGGGCGTCGATCTTGCGCGCCATGGCCATGAACTCGGCCGCCAGCGTGCCGATCTCGTCGGGCCTTCGGGTCTCGATGCGCGTGTCGAGCCTCCCGGCGGCAAGCTGGCCGGTCGCCTCGGTCAGCCGCTCCAGCGGTCCGGTGACCTCGGTGCGCAGCGTCGAGTAGAGCAGCGCAAGCTCCACCGCCAGCGCCAGCAGTCCCAGCACGAGGATGAGCCAGGCGGCCCTCAGGGCCGCCGCGTCCACCGGGCCCCTCGGCACCACGGTGACCAGCAGCCAGGTCGGCCCGGTCAGCGGCGCGACCGCGAGGAACTCGTTGTCCTGCTTGTTCTCGATCAGCAGGCTGTCGTTGGTCGGGCGCGTCGCCAGGTAGAAGATGCGCTCCAGATGGGCGTCGCCCGACCCCTCGACCGTCAGCATGCCGCCGGACGCCTTGATCTCGTCCATCAGCTCCGGATGAGCGATCAGCCGCCCGTCATTGCGCACCACCATGCTGTAGCCGCCGCCCTGGTCCACCCTGAGCGTGCGGTCGATCAGGTCGGCCAGCAGGATGTCGTGGCCGACGGCGAGACTGGCCCCGCCCTCCGCCCGGATCGGACGCGTCACCGAGACCACCCAGTCGCCGATGGCGGGGTCGAGATACAGGCCGGACCAGCGGTGCAGGCGGCCCTCGCCCTGCAAGCGGGGCCGGTCGCCGGGCAGCAGCCGGTCGCCCTCGCCGTCCTCCAGCAGCGCGAGCCTGGCGGCGATCGCCTGCGGGCTCGCCTCCAGCGCCCAGGGCCGCGCCGGCGAATACATCATCACCGCGCCGTCGGCCGTCGCGACGAACAGGTCGGCATTCTGCCGCGCCATGGCCGGCCCGAAGCGGGCAAGCAGATCGTAGGCCGCCACCACGCGCCGTCGCATTCCGTCGTCCGGCGGGGCATCGCCGGTGAGAACCCCCGACACGCCATCGCGCGCGAACGCCTCGCGCCTGCTGCGCCAGCCGCCGTCCGGCGCGGCCTCAAACAGGTCCTCGAAGCGCGTTTGCGCCAGCGGCGCCGGCGTCTCGGCCAGGACGCGCCCGAAGGCGTCGGCCCAGACGGCGAGGTTCTGCGTCGCGGCCTCGAACACCGCGCTCTCGCGCGCCTGCCGCTCCTGCACATAGGCGCGGATGCCGGTGAGCGCCTGCTCCTCGAGACCGGAACGCACATGCAGGAAGCTGACCACGGTGGCGATCGCGACCACGATGGCGATCCTCACCAGCACGCGCCTGAGCGCGCGCCAGGTTAGCGATTGCCGCGGCCGCGGCGCCTGCACGACGGCGGGCGGCGCGGCCTGGGCGGTCACGGCGTGATCCGGAACGGCGTCTCATTCGCCATGAGCATCGTCCAGCGCGTCGGGATCGCGGATGGTGACGGTGCCCCGCCCCAGGCGGACCCAGCCGCGCTTCTCCCAGGCGCGAAGCTGCTTGTTGGTGCTTTCGCGCGACATGCCGATCATGTCGCCGAGCTGCTTCTGCGTGGCGGTCACGACCGCGCCGGGCGTCTCGCCCCCCATCCGCAGCAGCACGCGCGCGAGCCTCGACCCGAGACCGCGGAACACCACGTCCTCCACCTGCTCGCTGGTCTTGCGCAGCCGCCGGCTGAGCATCTCCACGAGGCCGAGCGCCAGGTCGGGCTTGGCGCGCAGCAGCGGCAGGAACTCCCGTCGGTCCAGCGACAGCATCTTCAAGGACGTCACGGCGGTGGCGTCGGCGCTGCGCGGCAGTCCGTCGAGCAGCGCCATTTCGCCGAAGATGTCGCCGGGCTGCATCAGGCTCAGGACGATCTCGCGGCCCTCCGGGGAGACGACGCTGATCTTGACGGTGCCGGACACCACGGCGAGCAGGCCGCGCCCCTCGTCGCCACGGGCGAAGATCAGCTCGCCCGCGCCGAAGTCCACCGTCCGCACATGGGCGATGACGGCGTCGATGTCCTCAGCGCCAAACCGCCCGAAGAACGGATGGCGCGAGAACAGGTCTCGCTTGGCATCGGGCGTCATGGATCACGTCCGGAGAACGCTGCCCGGCTTCAGGTTTGAAAGTCCGGCGCGGAGCCTAGCGCGCCGGACGGGCGCCGTCATCCGCGGCGATGACCGGGCCTGCGGCGGGCGCCGCGACCGGCTGGCCGCCGGGGGCCAGCATGACGGACATCACCAGCGCCAGCGCGAATGCCGCGGCGACGGGGCTGACGAAGGGGAGGAACGGCCTCAGGGCGGCAAAGCCGCGGGCGTCCTCGGAAGGGGCGGGGGCGACGGGGGGCATGGACGCAGACATAACCAGACTTCCTTGAAAGTTCCGTAACGAGGACAGTTCCGCAGCCATCGTGGCCATGCCGGCCGGGCGACCACCGCCCGCGAATCGCAGCCACCGGTAGGGTGCTTATCCCGGTGGCCGCGACCGCGGCAATAAGGGGAATCGAACGAGGACGGGATCGGTTCCCCCGGGGCGTCTTTCCGGCCGCAGCGCGACCTTGAAGCAACACTCCGGCATCGCCTGCCGGCCGTCTGTGATCTGGATTACACTTTCCGGCGAAACACCCGATTGATCGGCGGGTTCGCGGCGACTAACAGTCGGCGGGCGGCGAGTGCCGCGACCGCGCCTCATTCCCGAGGCGCCATGGCCTGCACGCTCCCGAGGTCAGCCCGGACCCCCGCGCCGATGTTGCTCCGCCGCCTTCCCGCCATCGCCGCGCTGCTCACGCTCCTCGCCGGCCCCGCCTTCGCCCAGGACGTTCCCGCGGCAGCGCCCCCGCCGCCGGCCGCGGGGTCGGACCCCACCGGCCTTCGCACGACGCAGACCGCCCCGGGCGCCAGCACCGCACCCGCCAGCGTCACCCAGGGCACGCTCACCCCCGACCAGAAGGCCGGAGCCGTCATCGACGGCGCGCAGGCGCAGATCCAGTCCATCGAGGATATGCTCGCCCGGGAGGAGCTGACCGGCGACGAGCTCTCGGCGCTGCGCCAGCGCGCCGCGCCGATCCGCGCCGAGCTGGAGGTGGTGCTCGCAGGCCTCGAGCCCCGGCTCGCCACGCTCGACCAGCGGCTGGCCGAGATCGGCCCGCCGCCTGCCGAGGGCGCCCCGCCCGAGAGCCCCGAGATCACCGGCGAGCGCGCCGCCCAGAACGCGGTGCGCCAGGCGCTGGACGAACTGGTCAGGCGCGCGCGCCTGCTCCAGGTCCGCCTCACCCAGGCCCTTGACGGCATCGCCGCCCGCGAGCAGGCCATGTTCGCAACCCGCCTGTTCGAGCGCGACCGCTCGATCCTGAGCCCCGAGCTGTGGCTCGCGGTGATCGACCGGACGCCGGCGGCGCTCGCCAACATCCGCAAGCTCGCGACCGATGCCTGGCAGCGCGCGCGGAGCCGCCTCGACACGACCGACGCGGCGATCCTCGCCCTGTCGGCGGTCCTGGCGCTGCTGCTGCTCGGACCAGTGGCGGGACGTGCCCGCCGCATGGGCCGCCGCGTCGCCGTCGAGCAGGCGCCGCCCAACCGGCTCAGGCGCTCGGGCCATGCGCTGTGGGTGCTGCTGGTGACCGCCATCGCCCCCACCATGGCCTTCACGGTGCTGGTCTACGGACTCCACGTCACGGACGCGCTGCCGCCCCGGCTCGATCCTCTGGTTCTGTCGGTCGCCTTTGCGGTGTCGTTCGTGGCCTTCGTCGACGGCCTGGCCAACGGCATCCTTTCCCCCGGCAATCCGGCCTGGAGACTGGCCGATGTCGGCGACGAGGTGGCCCAGATCGTCAGGCGCCACGCCGCCGCGATCGCCATCGTCTACGCCGCGGGAACGGTGATCTCCGCAATCAACCTCATCGTGACCACCGGCGACGACGAGCGCGCCTTCCTGGACGGCCTGTTCGCGCTGGTTCAGGCGGCGATGTTCATCTGGGCGCTGCGCTCCGCGCGCGCCGCCATGAGCGAGGACGCCGACGACACGTCCGCATCCGTGCCGCCGCTGTTCGCCGCGCTCAGGCTGCTGGCATGGCTGGCGGTGGCGGCGATCCTGGTTTCCGCCGTGACCGGCTATCTGGTGTTCGCCCGCTACCTGTCCGTGCAGGTGGTGTGGGTGTCGCTGGTCTTCGCGCTCTACGTCCTGCTGTCGTCGCTGCTGGAGGACATCTTCACCACGGGCTTTTCGGGCGAGGGGCGGCTCGGCCGCACCATCCGGGCAGGCATCGGCCTGCGCGGGCGCTCGGTGGAGCAGATCGGCATCCTGCTGGCGGGCGTGACCAAGATCGCGCTGATCCTCGCCGCCGGCGTGGCGATCCTGGCGCCGTGGGGCGTGGGCTCCGGCGACGCGCTGCTGTCGCTCAGGGCGCTGGTGGTTGGCTTCGATGTCGGCGGCTACCGGCTCTCGCTCGGCACGCTGGCCGGCGCGGTGCTGGTGCTGGTGATCGGCGTCGCCGTCACCCGCGGCATCCAGCGCTGGCTGCAGGGCAGCTTCCTGCCCAAGACCGAACTGGACGACGGCCTCAAGAACTCCATCGGCACGGCGGTCGGCTACGCCGGCGTCATCCTCGCGGGCGTGATCGCGCTGTCCAGCGCCGGGCTCAACCTGGAGAACGTCGCCATCGTCGCTGGCGCGCTGTCGGTGGGCATCGGCTTCGGCCTGCAGTCCATCGTCAACAATTTCGTCTCCGGGCTGATCCTGCTCGCCGAGCGGCCCATCAAGGTAGGCGACTGGGTCATGGTCGGCCCCACCGAGGGCAACGTCCGCAAGATCAGCGTGCGCGCCACCGAGATCGAGCTGTTCGACCGCTCGACCCTGATCGTGCCCAATGCCGACCTGATCACCCAGCAGGTCATGAACAAGACGCTGTCCAACCCGCTGGGCCGCGTCGCCATCGACGTCGGCGTCGGCTACGACAGCGACCCGACCCGGGTGCGCGACCTGCTGTTCGCCTGCGCGACCGCCCATCCGGAGGTGCTGTCGACGCCGGAGCCCTTCGTTCTGTTCCAGAGCTTCGGCGATTCCGCCCTGACCTTCCAGATGTTCTGCTTCGTGGCCACGCCGCGGCGGGTCGGGCCGGTGCGCAGCGATCTCAATTTCGCCGTGTTCAAGGCGTTTTCGGAGGCGGGCATCGCGATCCCCTTCCCGCAGCGCGACATCAACCTGCGGACCTCGAAGGAACTGGACGACGCGATCCGCGCCCTCGCCGAATCCCGCCGCGCGCCCGGCCCCGGAGACCCTGCATGACCCCTGCGTTCCGCCTGCCGGCCATCGCCCTCGTCCTGGCCGCGCTGGGCGGCTGCATGGCCGCCTACGAGGTGCCGCAGGAGCCGCCGCTGACCCGCAGCCTCACCGCGGCGGGGGCGCAGGTGGACCCGGCCGCCGCCGCCAGCCTGTTCAACGACTACCGCCGCGCCAACGGGCTCGGGCCGCTGTCGGTCGATCCGGTGCTGCAGCGGGTGGCGCTCGCCCATGCCCGCGAGATGGCGGGACGCCAGAAGGTCGGCCACGACGTCGGCAGCGGCCAGCTCGACGTGCGCGTCGGCCGCGCCGGCTACGCCTATGCCCGCGTCGCTGAGAACGTCGCCGCAGGCTATCACTCCCTGGCCGAGGCATTCTCCGGCTGGCGCGACAGCCGCGACCACAACCGCAACATGCTCAACCCCGACGTGACGCAGATGGGCATCGCCATCGCCCAGGCGCCGGGGTCGAAATACAAGGTCTACTGGGCTATGGTGGTGGCGAGGCCCGACACGGGGGAACGCCGCGGCGGACCGCCGCTCCTGCCCGCGGTGCGCCGGTGACGGCGATGCGGCGGTCCCCATCCGTCTGGCAAGATTCATCGGCCGCCGCCATGACGGTACGGCCGCAGGTTCACGGGCGGCCGGCGTCGACCCGCCGGCAGGGGACGGCATGAAGCACTTGCGACTGCACAGGTTCTGGCTTGCACTCGCGCTGGCCGCGCCGGCGCTGTCGCCCGCCATGGCGGTGGATGGCCGGCCCTCCAT
>JAEWEX010000046.1 GCA_023389135.1 Pseudomonadota bacterium
GTTGGGGAGGGGGGTGGTCCGACGGGGCGCCGTCATGGCCCGTCTTCCCATCCCCGATCCGCCGTCACAGCCGGTCGAACCACCCCCACCCCGGCCCTCCCCGCAGGGGGGAGGGGGAAGGCTGCGCCGCCGGGCACTCCCTCCCCCCTTGCGGGGGAGGGTTGGGGAGGGGGGTGGTCCGACGGGGTTCTGTCATGGCCCGCATTCCCATCCCTGATCCTCTATCGAACCCGGTCGCGCCACCCCCACCCCGACCCTCCCCGCAGGGGGGAGGGGGAAGGCTGTGGCGCTGCGCATTTCCCTCCCCCCTTGCGGGGGAGGGTTGGGGAGGGGGGTGGTCCGACGGGGCGCCGTCATGGCCCGTCTTCCCATCCCCGATCCGCCGTTCCGCCCGGTCGAACCACCCCCACCCCGGCTCTCCCCGCAGGGGGGAGGGGGAAGGCTGCGGCGCTCACACCGGCGCGGGGCCCCGGGCGGCGATGGATGCGCCGATGGCCTCCAGGAACGCGATGTTGTTCTCCGCCTCGGCGCGGGTGACGGGGTAGGGCGCCCGCCGCTCCACGGCGGCGGCGAAGGCCTCCAGCTCGGCGCGCTCGATGTCGGATGCCGGCATGTCCTCGACCCGCTCGGCCTCGCCGATCAGCGCGATCCGCAGCCGGTCGTGGCCCTGCATCTCCACCCAGCCCTTGGAACCGAACAGTTGCAGCCGCCAGATGTCTGCGGTGGCGGTGAGCGAGGCGAGATAGCCGGTGGCGCCCGACGCGAAGCCCAGCAGCATGGAGGTGGTGTCGTCGAGGTCGGCGGTGAGCACCTGCCGGATGCTGCGCGCATCCACCTCCGAGATCGGCCCCATGAAGGAGATCATCAGGTCGGAGACGTGCAGGCCCTTGCCGGTCATGCCGCCCCAGGGGCTTTCCTCCGGCGTGGCGCGCCAGGTGGACTTGGCGTGGCGGAAGCCGCTGGGACCGGAGAAATTGCCCTCCACGTGGAGAAGCTGGCCCAGACGGTCGTCGGCCACCAGTTGCCGGATGCGCGCGACCGCCGGCAGGAAGCGGCGGTTCTGGCCGACCGCCAGCACGACGCCCGCGCGCTCGCAGGCGTCGAAGGCGGTGGCCACGTCGGCCCGCGTCAGCGCCAGCGGCTTCTCGATGAATACGTGCTTGCCCGCGGCGGCGGCCTGGACCACCTGCTCCACATGCTGCGAGTGCGGCGTGGCGATGATGACCGCGTCGATGGCGGGGTCCGCCAGCGCCGCGGCGTAGTCCTGGCCGACCGGAATGCCGGTCTCCGCGGCGAAGTCGGCGACCTTGGCGGGCGTGCGCGTCACCGCTGAGGCGATCCGGATGGCGTCGCTGCGGCCGTGGACCGAGCGGACGAGCTTCTGGCCCCAGGAGCCAAGCCCGATGATGGCGGCGTTGATCACGACCGGGCCTCCCGCGCGCCGAGCACGTCCTTGTTGACCACCAGCGCGGCGTCCAGCCGGCTCTCGCGCTGCGCGATGACGTTGTCGGCGCAGGCCAGCGACATGCGCGCCGCGCATTCTTCGGTGAACGCCGCCGAATGCGGGCTCAGCACGATGCCGTCGAGCTGCGCCAGCCGGTCGTCGGCGGGCAGCGGCTCGCGGTCGAATACGTCGAGCCCCGCCATGACGCGGCCGGCCTCCACAGCGTCTGCCAGCGCCGCCTCGTCCACCATGCCGCCGCGCGCGACGTTGATGAGGATCGCGCCGGGCTTCATGGCGTCGAGCTCGGCGCGGCCGATCAGGGCGCCCCCGCCGGGCGCCTTGGGCGCGTGGATGCTGACGATGTCGGCGGCGGCGAGCCCGTCGCGGTAGTCGGCCACGTGCCCGACGCCCAGCGCCGCCATGGCGGCGGCGTCCACGAACGGGTCGGCGGCGCGCACCGTCATGCCGAAGGCGGCGCACAGCCGCGCCACATGGCGCCCGATGCGGCCGAAGCCGATCACCAGCACGCTGCGGCCGTTCAGCTCGCGGGCGGAGAAGCTGTCGCGGATGGCGAAGTTGCCGGCCCGCATGGCCGCGTCATAGGCCGCGACCCGCTTCACCACGGCCAGCATCAGCGCCAGCGTGTGCTCGGCGACCGCCAGCGAGTTGACGTCTCCCACCAGCGCCAGCGGCACGCCGCGCTCGCTCAGCGCCGGCACGTCCACCGCGTCGTAGCCGACGCCGTGGCGGGCGACCAGCGCCAGCCGCGGGGCGGCGGCCAGCAGCTCGCGGCCGATCTTCGTGGTGCGGACGATGATGGCGTCGGTGTCCTTCGCCTGCGCGAGAAGATCGGGCGGGTTGTCGCCGCGCTCGACGATCTCGAAGCCGCCCGCCTGCCGCAGCCGATCGAGCCCGGCCTCGTGGATCTTGCCCAGCACCAGAACCTTCGTCACCGGACGACCTCCCGTTGCGGCGCGCCGGCCAGTCGGCGCGCCGTTGCTGTTTCACTGAATGAACCGGCGGTTTGGACGTGTCGACGCTGTCGCCGCACTGTCCCGGACATGTCGGCTAGGGCTGCGGCGCGTGGCCCAGATCGCGGCTGATGGCGTCCGCCGCCTCGATCACCAGCGGCGCGGCCTGCGCGATGCGCTCCGCCGGCATGCGCACGGACGGCGCCCGCAGCGACACTGCCGCCACCAGTCTCGGACTGGCGTCGAACACCGGCGCCGCGATCGCGGAGGCCCCCGGCGTCACGTCGCCGGTGGACACCGCATACCCGTCCGCCAGCACCTGCCGGAGCGCGGCGAGGAACGTGGCGCGGTCGGTGATGCCCTGCGGTGTCAGTGGCTTGAGCGCGGTCGCCTCGATGATCCGGGCGCGCTCCGCCTCGGGCATGAACGCCATGAAGACCTTGCCGGATGCGCCCACATAGATCGGGTGCGACTGGCCCACGGTGGGGATCACGGACAGCTCCTGCGTCCCCGGCAGCGCCAGCACGATGACCCGCTCCATGCCCCGCGGCGAGACCAGTTGCACCGCCTCGCCGGTGGCGCGCCGCAGCGACTGCAGGTGCGGCTCGGCGATGTCCCTGAGGTCCGGGCGCCACGACGCCGCCAGCCGTGCGAGCCCGGGCCCCGGCACGTAGCGCCTGCCGGCGTCGCGGTCCACGAGCCGGAACTGCTCCAGCGTCGCCAGGATCCTGAGGGCGGTCGCCTTGTCGACCCCCGTCGCGCGCGAGATCTCCGACACGCCGATCGGCTCTCCCGACCCGGCGATCTGCAGGAGGATGGTGATCGCACGCTCGACCGTTCTGACGGGGTACAAGGTGTTTCCGGAGGTTGGGACGCGGGAACGCCGGCTGGATACCAGCATTCCGCGGTCGATGCGATGGTGCGGCCGGGCTCACAGCGGCGCCGGCCCGACCGAAGAGCCGCCGCACACATGCAGCACCTGCCCGGTGACGAACGCCGCCTCGCGCGACAGGAAGAAGGCGATGGCCGCCGCGATCTCC
>JAEWEX010000116.1 GCA_023389135.1 Pseudomonadota bacterium
CAGCAGCACCGATTGGAGGTCGGCGCGGTGGATGGTCCGGAACGGCCCGCCGTGCAGACCCGGGTCGAGCGGCGCGTCGGCGAGCGTCGCCCCGTCGCGGGCGCGGCGCACCGCCAGCGCGCGCGGCCGCGTGGCCAGCGCGTCGACGGCATCCTCGATCCCCAGAGCCGCCAGCGCGTGGCCGGCATTGGGACCGAGCTGCACGCCGGCGCCGGCCTCATGGAGCGCGGGACTGCGTTCGGCGAGGATGCAGGGGATGCCGCGCCGGGCGAGACCCAGCGCCGTGGCGGCGCCCGCGATCCCGGCGCCCGCGATCAGGACGGGGGCCGGCACGGGGCCCGGGCGTCAGGCCGTTGCCGGCTCGTGCCAGGCGCAGGCGGCAGGGTCGGCCGCGTCGCGGGCGAAACCGGCGCGGTGACGGTAGAGCGTCGAGCAGTAGGGGCACACGATCTCGCCCTCGTCGCCCATGTCCAGGAACACGTGCGGATGGTCGAACGGCGGCAGGGCGCCGATGCACATGAACTCGCGCGCGCCGATGGCGACCACGGGAGCGCCGATGTCGTTGTGGAAATGGGGCGTGCCGTGCTCGGCCATGTCGCGTCTCGTCCTGGTATGGCGGGGCTGATCGCGGCGCACCCTAATGCGCCCCCGCCGCCAATGCCAGAGACCCGGCGCCGCAGCGCCGGGTCTTGCCGCCTTCCACCAGATTAGCTAACTATCTAGCCAGCGAGGTGCGCGCCATGTCCGACATCACCATCCACGCCGCCAAGACCAACCTGTCCCGCCTCATCGAGAGGGCCGAGCGCGGCGAGGAGGTCGTGATCTCGCGCGGCACGGTTCCGGTCGCCCGGCTCGTCGCATATGCGCCGCCCGCGCGGCGACGGTTCGGCGCGCTGCGCGGCAAGGTCGCGCTGGACGACGGCTTCTTCGAGCCCCTGCCGGCGGCAGAGCAGGAAGGCTGGGACGGAACGGCTTGAAGCTCCTGCTCGACACCCACGCGCTGATCTGGTGGCTTGCCGGCGACGAGCGTCTCGGCCATGCGGCGCGGGCCGCCATTGCCGACGAGGGCGTGGACGTGCTGGTCAGCGCTGCGAGCGCCTGGGAGGTCGCGACCAAGGTCAGGCTCGGCAAGCTCGACGGCGCCGCGCTGCTTGCGCGCGACTTCGAGGCGATCGTCACCGGCCAGGGCTTTGGCGAGCTTGCGGTCAGCATCCGCCATGCCCGCCTCGCCGGCAGCCTCGGCGGCGACCACAAGGATCCGTTCGACCGCATGCTGATCGCACAGGCATTGCTGGAGGAGCTGACGCTGGTCTCCAACGAGGAACCGTTCGACGCTCACGGCGTGCTCCGCCTGTGGTGAAGCCCCCCTGTTTGACCCGCCCTGCCCCCGCGCCTAGAAAGCCCGCGACCTCCGCGAGCGCGAGCCCATGTCCCACAACAGCTTCGGCCACCTGTTCCGCGTCACCACCTTCGGCGAGAGCCACGGCCCCCTGATCGGCGCCGTGGTGGACGGCTGCCCGCCGCTGATCCGCTTCCGGCTGGAGGATATCCAGGCCGAGCTGGACCGGCGCCGGCCCGGCCAGTCGCGCTTCACCACCCAGCGCCGAGAGGCCGACGCGGTGCGCGTGGTGTCCGGCGTCATGGAGGATGCGGCGACCGGCGAACTGGTCACCACGGGCACGCCCATCGGCCTGCTGATCGAGAACACCGACCAGCGCTCGAAGGACTATTCCGACATCGAGAAGCAGTTCCGCCCCGGTCACGCCGACATCACCTACCAGACCAAATACGGCATCCGCGACCATCGCGGCGGCGGGCGCTCCTCCGCGCGCGAGACCGCCATGCGCGTCGCCGCCGGGGCGCTGGCGCGCCGGGTGGTGCCGGGCCTGTCGGTGCGCGCCGCGCTGGTGCAGATGGGCGCCATCCGCATCGACCGCAGCCGCTGGAACTGGAACGAGGTCGACAACAACCCGTTCTTCTGCCCGGACCCCGTGGCGGCGAAGGAGATGGAGGGCTATCTGGACGGCATCCGCAAGGCGGGCTCGTCCATCGGCGCGGTGGTCGAGGTGGTGGCCGACGGCGTGCCGCCGGGCCTCGGCGCCCCGGTCTACGGCAAGCTCGACGCCGACATCGCCGCCGGGCTGATGAGCATCAACGCAGTCAAGGGCGTGGAGATCGGGGCCGGCATGGGCGCGGCCGAGCTCACCGGCGAGGACAACGCCGACGAGATCCGCATGGGCAATGACGGCCGCCCGGTGTTCCTGGCCAACCATGCCGGCGGCATCCTCGGCGGCATCTCCACCGGCCAGCAGGTCGTGGCGCGCTTCGCGGTGAAGCCCACCTCCTCGATCCTGACGCCGCGCCGTTCCATCGACCGCGACGGCAACGAGACCGAGGTGGTGACAAAGGGCCGCCATGACCCCTGCGTCGGCATCCGCGCGGTGCCCATCGGCGAGGCCATGGTCGCCTGCGCGGTGGCGGACCACTACCTGCGCCATCGCGGCCAGGTCGGCTGACCGCTACTGCACGAAGCCGATCCAGCGCCCGGCGAAGATCGCGGCGATCCAGATCGCGAGCGACGCCGCCGCCTGCGCCTTCACCCGTCCGGTGACGGCGCCGTGCTCCAGCGCCACGCGCCAGTCGCGGCCCGCCCGCAGCGCCAGCGCGTTGACGACCCCGAGCATCACCAGCGCCACCTTGGCGAGGAAGGCGGGGTTCGCGGCATAGGCCGCGGGCCTCACCGAGAACAGAAGCCCGCCGGTCAGGACCGCCAGCGCCACGCCCGCCGCCGCCACGGCGCCCAGCAGCGGGGCGAGCGCCGCGAGCGGCTGGCGGGCGGCGACGCCCAAGAGCCTGAGGTCCAGCGCGGCGATGGCGCCGACCGTCAGCGCGATTCCCAATATGTGCGACCCGTTCGCCAGCACGTAGAGGCCGGACGAGCCCCGCAGCGCCCGCGCCACGGGCCAGTCGGCCAGCGCCTGGAGGAATTCCATCGCCTCAGCGGTTGATGCGCTCGGGATAGATGTCGAACTGCTTGCCGTCGAGGGTCAGCCGCACGGCCTTCAGCCGCTTCTCGCCGCGGTCCTCGGAGCGGTTGCCGAGGAGGGTGACCTCGTCGCCGACCTCGGCCGTGCCCTCCACGAAGCCGGAGCGCTCGGTCTGGCGCGGGTTGCCGAGCTCGATCTGCCAGACGCCGTCGTCGGTCTTGAGGCGCAGCGTCGGATGCGGCGGGCCGATATAGATCTCCTCGATGGTGCCCGTGAGCTCGATCTGGTCGGCCTCCGCCCAGCTCCAGCCGTGATGGGCGTATGCGGCCGAGGCCGCGAAGGCGGCGGCGGCCGCGCCGCCGGCAAGCATGCGCGTGAGGGTGCGGGGCATGGTGCTGTCTCCCTGTGTCGATGGTGTCGACAGGGAAACTAGTGCGACCGCCGCCTTCGTCACCCTCCCCGTCATCCCGGCCGGAGCGAAGCGCAGAGCCGGGATCCAGGAACACGGCGTCAACCTGGAAAGGCTCGCGTTCCTGGATCCCGGATCGGCTGCGCCGGCCGGGATGACACGCCCCCCTTCGTCGCCCTCCGGCTTGACCGGAGGGCCCAGCTCCTTGCCCCGGGAAATAGCTGGGTCCTCCGGTCAAGCCGGAGGATGACGGCCGATGGTCCGGCGATTTTTTCATTGTCACCGAAATCTCCCGCCACTACATCTCGTCCCATGAAGCTCGACGACTGGCTCCGGCACAACGGCCTCGCGCGCAGCGCCTTCGCGCGGTCGCTCGGCATCGCGCCGGCGACGGTGACGGCGCTGTGCAACGATCCGGACGCCTGGATATCCAGGGACATGGCGGAGAAGATCGCGCGCGCCACCGGCGGCGCGGTGACGCCCAACGACCTGCTCGGCCTCGGCCGGGACCAAGGAGACGACAGCATGCGCGAGATCGAGGACCGGGTCCGCACCGCCATCGAGGCTTTCGGCCGTGGCGAAATGGTGGTGGTCACCGACGACGACGACCGGGAGAACGAGGGCGACCTGATCCTCGCCGCCCAGTTCGCCACGCCGGAGAAGATGGCGTTCATCGTGCGCCACACCTCCGGCATCGTCTGCACGCCCATCACGCTGGAGCATGCCCGCCGGCTGCGGCTCGCGCCCATGGTCTCCGACAACGACGCGCCCCACGGCACCGCCTTCACGGTGTCCGTGGACTACCGCCACGGCACCACCACCGGCATCTCGGCGGAGGACCGTACCGCCACCGCGCGCGCGCTCGCCAACTCCAATGCCGGCGCGGAGGATTTCGTCCGCCCCGGCCACATCTTCCCGCTGATCGCCAGGGAGGGCGGCGTGCTCATGCGCTCCGGGCACACCGAGGCGGCGGTGGATCTGTGCCGGCTGGCGGGTCTGGAGCCGGTCGGCGTCATCTGCGAGATGGTCAATGACGACGGCACCGTCACCCGCGGCGCCCAGGTCGCCGCCTTCGCGGAGCGCCACGGCCTCAAGCGGGTTTCCGTCGCCGACCTGATCGCCTACCGCCAGGCCCGCGAGAAGCTGGTGGAGCGGGTCTCCGAGTTCGACGTGGAGACCGAGATCGGCACGCTGAAGGGATTCGGCTACGTGACCCCCTTCGACCGGGTGCACCACATGGCGCTGGTCTATGGCCGGGTCTCCGGCGGCGCGGTGCCGACCCGCCTGCACCGCGCCGACGCGCTGGGCGACGTGTTCGGCGGCGCGAAGGCGATCCGCGCCTCGCTGCAGAAATTCAAGGCCGAGGGCCGCGGCGTGCTGGTCTATCTGCGCGACGGCACCGCGGGCGTTCCCACCACCATGGTGGGCCAGGCCGAGGGCGGCAGCGAGGAGCAGCGCAACCGCCTGTGGCACGAGATCGGCCTGGGAGCGCAGATCCTGCGCGACCTCGAAGTCTCCTCCATCCGCCTGCTCGCCTCGCGCGAGCGGCGCTATGTGGGCCTGTCCGGCTTCGGAATCGAGATCGAGGACACGGTGATCATCGAGGGCTGAGCGCGGCCCTGTCATCCCGGACGGCGAAGCCGATCCGGGATCCAGGACCACAGGCTTGCCCCCACAGGGCCGGTGTTCCTGGATCCCGGCTCTCCGCGGCGCTCCGGCCGGGATGACAGTTTAAGCGGCTTCGCGCTCACGCCTTCGGCGCGCCCTCGAACAGCCGGCCCGCCACGTCCCGCAC
>JAEWEX010000130.1 GCA_023389135.1 Pseudomonadota bacterium
GGAGCGGTCCGAAGACCGCGTGTCCGCGTGAGGGATGGCGCGGCTTTTAGGCGAAGCCACAGCGCTTTGCAAGCGGCCGACGGCCCGGCGGCCGGGATGGGGCAGGAGCGCCGCCTCCCGGCATCCCGACCGGAGGGCCGTTCCCTCAGGCTTCCAGCACCGCCACCACGCCGGGAATGGCCTTGACCGCGCCGGAGACCGGCGGCGTCACCCGGTACTTTCCGGGCAGCCGCACCTCCACCTCAGTCCCCTCCTCCAGCATCATGACGAGACAGACCTCGCCGTCGCCGCGGGCGAGGTGGCGCTGCAGGGCGGGCACCGGCGCCGGGTCGCGCAGGAAGATTCGCATGCCCGTCCCGCTCTTGCCGGCCGCCGCCTCCAGCGGCTCCACCGCCTGGATGCGGGCGCGCACGTCCTCGCCGTCCACCGAGGCCTGCAGCGAGACGATGACAGCGCTGTTGACCTCCAGCAGCTCGCGGTACTCGTTCAGTCCCTCGGAGAAGATGATCGCCTCGTAGTGCCCCGACGGGTCCGACAGCCGCACGATGCCCATGCGCGTGCCGGTGCGGGTGCGGCGCTCCTGCCGCCCGATCACCGTGGCCGCGAGCCGGCCGGCGGTGGCGCCCTGCTTCACCGAGGTGACGAACTCCGACCAGCGCTGGACCCTGAGCCGCTTCAGCACCGCGTCATAGGCGTCCAGCGGGTGGCCGGACAGGAAGAAACCGATGGCCTCGTGCTCACGCGCCAGCCGGTCCCAGGGCATCCAGGGCTCGACGTCCGGCAGCCGCACCGGCTCGGGCCCGTCGCCGCCGAACAGGTCGTTCTGGCCGGCGGCCGCGGCGTGGGTGGCGCGCTGGGCGAGCGCCACGATCTGGTCCGCGGCGCCGAGAACCCGCGCGCGGTCGGGCTCGTGGGCGTCGAACGCGCCGGCCTGGATCAGGCTTTCCAGCGTCCGCTTGTTCACCGCGCGCGGATCGACCTTGCGCGCGAAGTCGGCGAGGCCGGCGAATCCCTCCTCGCCGCGCGCGGCGACGATGGCCGCCGCCGCTGGCCCGCCCACGCCCTTGACCGCGCCCAGCGCGTAGCGGATCGCGCCGTCGACCACGTCGAACTCCACCCCCGAGGCGTCGATGGAGGGCGGATCGACACGGATGCCGAGCCGCGACGCCTCCTGGCGGAACTCCGCCAGCTTGTCGGTGTTGCCCATGTCCAGCGTCATGGACGCCGCCAGGAACTCCACCGGGTGGTTCGCCTTGAGCCACGCCGTCTGGTACGCCACCAGCGCATAGGCGGCGGCGTGGCTCTTGTTGAAGCCGTAGTCGGCGAACTTGGCCAGCAGCTCGAAGATAGTCTCGGCCTGGTCGCGCGGCACCCCGCGCGCCACCGCGCCGGAGACGAAGCGCTCGCTCTGGGCGGCCATCTCCGACTTGATCTTCTTGCCCATGGCGCGCCGCAGCAGATCCGCCTCGCCCAGCGAATAGCCGGCGAGTTCCTGTGCGATCTGCATCACCTGCTCCTGGTAGATGATGACCCCGAAGGTCTCCTCCAGGTACTTCTCGATCATGGGATGGGGGTAGTCCGGCTTCTCGCGTCCGTGCTTCCTGGCGCAGTAGGTCGGGATGTTCGCCATGGGCCCGGGACGATACAGCGCGACCAGCGCGATGATGTCCTCGAACCGGTCCGGCCGCATGTCCACCAGCGCCCGACGCATGCCGGCGCTTTCCACCTGGAACACGCCGACCGTCTCGCCGCGCGACATCATGGCGTAGCTCGCGGCGTCGTCCAGCGGCAGGGCGGCGAGGTCGACCTCCACGCCGCGCCGGCGCAGCAGCTCCACCGCCTTGGTCAGGACGGTCAGGGTCTTCAGGCCGAGGAAGTCGAACTTCACCAGCCCCGCCTGCTCGACCCACTTCATGTTGAACTGGGTCACCGGCATGTCGGAGCGCGGGTCGCGATAGAGCGGCACCAGCTCCTGCAGCGGCCGGTCGCCGATCACGATGCCGGCCGCATGGGTCGAGGCGTGGCGGTACAGCCCCTCCAGCTTCAGCGCCATGTCCAGCAGGCGGCCGACGATGGGCTCCTCCTCGCGGGCGGCCTTCAGCTTCGGCTCGTCCTCGATGGCGCGCGCCAGCGTCACCGGGTTCGCCGGGTTCTGGGGCACCAGCTTGCACAGCCGGTCGACCTGCCCGTAGGGCATCTCCAGCACGCGGCCGACGTCGCGCAGCACGCCGCGCGCCTGCAGCGTGCCGAAGGTGATGATCTGCGCCACCCGGTCGCCGCCGTAGCGCTCCTGAACGTAGCGGATGACCTCCTCGCGCCGCTCCTGGCAGAAGTCGATGTCGAAGTCCGGCATCGACACGCGCTCGGGATTGAGGAAGCGCTCGAACAGCAGCCCGAACCGGATCGGATCGAGATCGGTGATGGTGAGCGCCCATGCGACCACCGAGCCGGCGCCGGAGCCGCGGCCGGGACCGACCGGGATGCCCTGCGCCTTCGCCCACTGGATGAAGTCGGCGACGATCAGGAAATAGCCCGGGAACTTCATGCGCTCGATCACGTCGAGCTCGTAGGCCAGCCGCTCGCCATAGGCTTCCGGCGTGACGCCCGGCGCCGTGCCGTGGAACGCCAGGCGCGCGGCGAGGCCCTCCTGCGCCTGGCGCTTGAGCTCGACCGCCTCGTCCTCCCCCAGGGTGAAGCGCGGCAGGATCGGCTTGCGCGTCACCGGCCGGAACGCGCACTGCCGCGCGATCTCCACGGTGCTTGCGATGGCCTCGGGCAGGTCGGCGAAGCGCTCCACCATCACCGAGCGGCTGGCGAAGCCGTGCCGCTTGGTCAGCTGGCGGCGGTCGGCCTCGGCGACGTAGCGACCCTCCGCGATGCACACCAGCGCGTCGTGGGCCTCGTGGTCTGCCTCCGCGGGGAAGTAGCACTCATTGGTCGCGACGATGGGGATGCCGCGGGAATAGGCGAGATCGAGCAGCTGCGGCTCGACCGCCGCCTCCGCCGGGTCGCCGTGGCGCTGCAGCTCGATGTAGAGGTCGTCCCGGAACAGGCCGTGCAGCGTGTCCAGCCGCCGGGCGGCAACGTCGGCGCGGCCGCCGCGCAGCGGCTGGTCCAGCGCGCCCATGGGGCCGCCGGTGAGCGCGGTGAGCCCGCCGGTCGAAGCCGCCAGCACCGCCAGCGGCACATGGGTGCCGTCGGTCGGGTCGGTCTCCAGGAACGCCCGGCTGGTCAGCGCCATGAGGTTGCGGTAGCCCGCCTCGTCGCGCGCGAGCAGCACCAGCCTCGGCCGCGGCTCGGCGCGGTGGCCGGGGCGATCCTCGCGGTCGGCGAAATCCACTGTCAGCGCGATGCCCACGATCGGCTGGACGCCGGCCTTGGCCAAGGTCTCGGAGAATTCCAGCGCGCCGAACAGGTTGTTGGTGTCGGTCAGCGCCAGCGCCGGCATCCGGTCGCGCACGGCCAGTTCGGCCAGCTTCTTTATGGGAAGCGCGCCCTCCAGCAGCGAATAGGCCGAATGGACGTGCAGATGCACGAAGGCCTGGCCCCGCCCCTTCATTGTCCCTCCAGCAAGTTGCCCGGCTCAGGCCGGCGCGCCGCCCGCCATCACCACGAGAAGCGCCACGAAGGCGACGACCGAGCCCAGCTCCGCCGCCCCCGACAGGATGGAACGAACCGTGGAAACATGCATCTCGAACCCCGTTTGCTCTTGGTATGTTCCTATTTTGTTCCCATAAGAGCACGGTGTCAAGCGAAGCGTCGTCAGGTGTCGAACACCTGCCCGTCGCGAATCGTGATGCGGCGGTCCATGCGCTCGGCCAGGTGCATGTTGTGGGTGGCGATCAGCGCGGCGAGGCCCGATGCGCGCACCAGCTGCAGCAGCGCGTCGAACACGTGGTCCGACGTGACGGGATCGAGGTTCCCGGTCGGCTCGTCGGCCAGCAGCAGCCGCGGCGCATTGGCGACCGCGCGGGCGATGGCGACGCGCTGCTGCTCGCCGCCGGACAGCTCGGACGGGCGATGCCGCAGGCGCGCCGACAGGCCGAGCCAGTCCAGCAGCTGGCTGGCGCGCCTGGCCGCCTCCGGCTTCTTGAGCCCGTGGATGAGCTGCGGCATCACCACGTTCTCCAGCGCCGTGAACTCCGGCAGCAGATGGTGGAACTGGTAGACGAAGCCGACCGCGCCGCGCCGCAGCGCCGTGCGCTCGGGGTCCGACAGGCCGACGGTGGGCCGGTCCAGCACAAGCACCTCGCCCTCGTCCGGCTTCTCCAGAAGCCCCGCGATGTGCAGCAGCGTGGACTTGCCGGTGCCCGACGGCGCCACCAGCGCCACCGCCTCGCCCGGCGCCAGCGACATGTTGGCGCCGCGCAGGATCTCGAGCGTCTCGTCGCCCTGGCGGAAGCGGCGTCCGACGTCGCGGAGCTCGAGGGCGGGGGTGGCGCTCATTCGTAGCGCAGCGCCTCGACCGGATCGAGCCGGGCGGCGCGCCATGACGGGTAGAGCGTCGCCAGGAGCGACAGCACCAGCGACATGATCACCACCATGGTGACCTCGCTGGGATCCATCTCCGCCGGCAGGCGGCTCAGGAAATACAGTTCGGGCGAGAATATCTCGGTCTGGGTCAGGCCGGCGATGAAGCTCCTGATCTCCTCCACATAGCTGCACACCAGCGTGCCGAGCGCGAGGCCGCCGAGCGTCCCGACCGTGCCGATGGACGCGCCGGTGATGAGGAAGATGCGCATCACCGCGCCCCGGGTCGCGCCCATGGTGCGCAGGATGGCGATGTCGGGCCCCTTGTCCTTCACCAGCATGATGAGGCCGGAGATGATGTTGAGCGCCGCCACCAGCACGATCAGCGTCAGGATCAGGAACATCACGTTGCGCTCCACCTGGAGCGCGGAGAAGAAGGTGGCGTTGCGCTGGCGCCAGGCCACCAGCACCGCCTGCCGCTCGATGGCCTGGACCAGGGCCGGCCGCACGGCGTCCACGCGGTCGGGGTCCTCCAGGTAGATCTCGATGGAGGTCACCTGCCCTTCCCGGTTGAAGTAGAGCTGCGCCTCCTCCAGCGGCATGAACACGATGCCGCCGTCATATTCCGACATCCCGACCTCGAACACGGCTGCGATGCGGTAGCCCTTGACGCGGGGCGATGTGCCGAAGGGGGTCGCCTCGCCGCGCGGCGAGACCAGCGTCAGCGTGTCGCCGGTGCGGATGCCCAGAGCCTCCGCCAGCCGCCGTCCGATGACGATGCCGCCGCCCTGGTCGAAATTCTCCAGGGTGCCTTCCTTGATGCTGGAAGACACGAGCTGCAGCTCGGACAGGCTGTTGCCGCTCATGCCGCGCACGATCACGCCCGACGACTGGAACGGCGAGGACGACAGCGCCTGCCCCTCCACCATGGGCACCGCGAAGCGCACGCCGGCGACGCCCTCGATGCGCTGGGCGATGGCGTCGTAGTCGGTCAGCGGCCCGTCGATGGGCTGCACGGCCACATGGCCGTTGACGCCGAGGATCTTGCCGAGCAGCTCCGCGCGGAACCCGTTCATGACCGACATGACGATGATGAGCGTGGCGACGCCGAGCAGGATGCCGAGGAACGAGAACCCGGCGATCACCGAGATGAACCCCTCCTTGCGCCGCGCGCGCAGGTAGCGGCCGGCGATGAGCCACTCGAACCCGGCGAAGGGCCGCGTGCTGCCGAGGTCCGGGGCGGCCGCCATCTCGAAGGTCAGCCGAGCATCTTCTGGAGGGCAGCGTCCAGCGGCAGCGTCTCGCGCTCGCCGGTGGCGCGGCGCTTCAGTTCGACCGTGCCGGCCGCGACCCCCTTGGGCCCGACGATCAGCTGCCAGGGAAGCCCGATGAGGTCGGCGGTGGCGAACTTGCCGCCCGCGCGCTCGTCGGTGTCGTCGTAGAGCGCTTCCGCCCCCGCCGCGGCGAGCTTGCCGTAGATGTCCTCGCAGGCGGCGTCGGTCGCGGCGTCGCCGCTCTTCAGGTTCAGCAGGCCGACCCGGAACGGCGCCACGGCGTCCGGCCACACGATGCCGGCGTCGTCATGGCTCGCCTCGATGAGGGCGGCCACCACGCGGCTCGGCCCGATGCCGTAGGAGCCCATGTGGAGGGTGTGCTCCTGGCCGTCGGGACCGGTCACCCTGGCCCCCATGGGCTGCGAATACTTGGTGCCGAAATAGAAGATGTGGCCGACCTCGATGCCGCGCGCGGACAGCCCCTCCCCGCCCAGCGCCGCGAACGCCGCCTCGTCGTGCTTCTCCTCGGTGGCGGCGTAAAGGCCGGTCCAGCGCTCCACGATGTCCTGAAGCCCCTCGCGGCTTTCGAAATCGACGTCCTCGGCGGGGGTGTCGTAGTCCAGGTAATCGCGGTGGCAGAACACCTGGCTCTCGCCGGTCGAGGCCAGGATGATGAACTCGTGACTTAGGTCGCCGCCGATCGGGCCGGTGTCGGCGCGCATGGGGATCGCCTTCAGCCCCATGCGGGCGAATGTCCTGAGATAGGCGACGAACATGCGGTTATACGCATGGCGCGCGCCGGCCTGGTCGATGTCGAACGAGTAGGCGTCCTTCATCAGGAACTCGCGCGAGCGCATGGTGCCGAAGCGCGGGCGCACCTCGTCCCGGAACTTCCACTGGATATGATAGAGGTTCAGCGGCAGCTGCTTGTAGGAGCGCACCGAGGCACGGACGATCTCCGTGATCATCTCCTCGTTGGTGGGTCCGAACAGCATGTCGCGCTCGTGCCGGTCGCGGATGCGCAGCATCTCCTTGCCGTAGTCGTCATAGCGCCCGCTCTCGCGCCAGAGGTCGGCCGACTGGATGGTGGGCATGAGAAGTTCAACGGCGCCGGACCGGTTCTGCTCCTCGCGCACGATCCCGCAGACCTTCTCCAGAACCCGGTGGCCCAGCGGCAGCCAGGCGTAGATGCCGGCCGATTCCTGCCGCACCATCCCCGCCCGCAGCATCAGCCGGTGGGAGACGATCTCGGCCTCCTTCGGCGTCTCGCGCAGGATCGGCAGGAAATAGCGGGACAGGCGCATGGAACGAGGTCTCCGGCCGCGCCGCGGCACTCGGTGAAGGGTGTTTGTCGGCGTGGCGCACGAAACCCGATACGCGCCGAAAACTCAAGTGCGTCAATGGGTCGGAGACCAATGCACCGGCCATGCCGCCGCGGGGCGGCCACGTGACGCACTTTTTTTGGTCATCGGCTGCCCAAGAAGGTGACAACCGTGTGATCATCAACTATTGTGGCCTTCATAAGAACTAAGGACTTCCGGTACGGAGTTGCCCCGTCCGGTATCAACGGTCCAAGTCTTGGGAGGAGAGCCACTGGCGCGATCATCCGCGCCGGGCCTGGAACAGGAGCTGTCGTCCCGCACCCGCGGCTCCGATTCCAGTTGCAGAAAAAAACAAGAACACTGATCGAGCAAGGCGAAAGCCTTGCTTTTTTTTGACTTGCACGATGCTTGTCTCGCTCTCGCCCGCAGCCGGATACCTGATCGCGTCGCGAGCACAGGAGAACGGATGCGTGGCGCGCGGGCCGTCGCCTGAAACGTCCAGACCGGCGCTCGCCCATACCGGGCGGTGCTGACGCGACTCCGCCCGAACCGCCCAGCATCCACCCTCCGGTGAAGCGCATTGCGCAGCCGACGCGCTGCGCCCTTGCCGCCGAATCCGCTCTGGGCGTCAGACTAGAACGGCAGCCGGTCGAAGCTGATGACCCCGGTGGTCCAGGCCCACCGGAACAGGCCGAACACAACCGCCGACACGATGGTGTTGATCACGACGATCCGCAGGAACCGCGGTCTCGCCGGCGCGCCGGGATCGCTGCCGGGCACCACCTCGCCGGTCTCGTGCTGGCTGCGCACGCCCCAGGGCAGCACGGCGAACAGCAGCGTCCACCAGATGATGAAATAGACCGCGAGCGAACTGGCGATGGTCACCGCGCTCAGACCTCCTCGAGCTCGGTCAGCGTGCCGCAGAAGTCCTTCGGGTGGAGGAAGAGCACCGGCTTGCCGTGGGCGCCGATCCTCGGTTCGCCGTCGCCCAGCACCCGCGCGCCTGCGGCCACCAGCCGGTCGCGCGCGGCGCGGATGTCGGCGACCTCGTAGCACAGATGGTGGATGCCGCCGTCGGGATTGCGCTCGAGGAATCTGGCGATGGGCGAGGCCTCGCCCAGCGGCTCCAGGAACTCGATCTTGGTGTTGGGCAGTTCCACGAACACGACGGTGACGCCGTGCTCCGGCTGCGGCAGCGGCTGGGTCACCGCCGCGCCCAGCGTGTCGCGATAGGTCGCGGTGGCCGCGGCGAGGTCGCGCACCGCGATGGCGACGTGGTTGAGGCGGCCGATCATGTCCGTTCGCCGATCATGTCCGTTCTCCGGGAACCCGTGTCCCGGAGGCGGTCATACGTCGACGATCATCACGTGACAAACGGGCTTTTTGCCCCAGGTGGCGTTCACCTCGGCGCGCACCGCACGCATCACCGCGTCGGCGACCGCGCCGCTGTCGCGGCGGCGGGCCTTGGGCAGGCCGTCTATGGTGTCGAGCGCGGTGTCGCGCACGATGTCGATGAAGGTGTCGCCGGTGTCGTCCTTGAGCGGCAGGCCGTGCAGCGACACCTCGGGGT
>JAEWEX010000154.1 GCA_023389135.1 Pseudomonadota bacterium
GTGGACGAGAAGGTGAGGGCCAGCGCCACATAGGCCGAGGCGGTCGCGTCCAGGCCGAGCCCGGCGCACAGCGCGAAGCCGGCGGCGAAGGTGAAGGCGATCTGCCCCAGGCCCGTCACCAGGGCCACGGGCCCGAGCGAGCGCACGATCTGCAGGTCGAGCTTCAGCCCCACCAGGAACAGCAGCACGGCGATGCCCAGGTCCGACAGCAGCGCGACAGGACCGCCGGCGCCCGCCAGACCCAGCACGCCGGGGCCGGCGATGATGCCGGTGGCGATGAAGCTGACGATCAGCGGCTGTCCCAGCGCCAGGCCGGCAATGCCGGCGCCGGCGGCGATGGCCAGCACCAGAGCCAGTTCATGGAACGCGCCGGCGATCTCCATGGCCCCGACCGCCCCCTGCCGGCCGGTCGCGCGGCCGCTACTGCAGCAGCGTCTTGAACCCGTCCGGGAAGCCGACGAGGGAGACCGGGATGCCGATGCCCTCCTCCGGCGTCTGGAACACGATGAAGGTGGCGTCCTTGCCCGCGTTCAGCTTGCCCACCAGCGCGTCGTCCAGCACCACCTCGGCGACGCAGCCATTGGGCAGGCAGCGCACGAAGCCGGCCCGCCCGACATCCTCGTTGTCGATCCTGAGGCCCAGCCCCGCCGGAAGCAGCACGCCGAGCGGCGCCAGCACGCGCAGCAGCCGCGACTTCTGGTCGGCGGTGCGCAGCAGGATCACGGTCAGGCCGACATTGGGCCGGTCCGCGGCGGTCACGCTCTGCACCAGCGCGCACTGCTCCGCCTGGGCGCCAGGAGGGGTGTCGCAGCGGATCTGCCAGTCGCCGTGGCTGGACTTCACCGAGCCCTGTGCGGCGGCGGGATAGAACGCGGCCGACTGGCCTGCGGCGAGCGCGAGGATCGCTGCGAGCGGCAGCGCGCGGCGAAGCGTTTTCCTGAAGGACAAGGAGGCCTCCCAAGGCGGGGCGGCATCGGGGGATGCGCGCGTGGTCTCGGGTAACAGAGCCCCCGACCGTGTCAAGAGCTTGACCTCCGCCGGCGCGGCGCGCTTCGCGCCCATATGCCGCACGGGACGCCTCGCGCGGCCGGATTGCCCCCACCGGTCCTTTGTGTTTGAAGGTCCATGCGAGGTTGCCCCGGCCGTCTGCGCCGCGCCGCGCCCCCGCCACGTCCGTGTCAGAAGAGCGACCGAAACCATGAAGCTCCCCAGCGGCCTTCTCACCCTCGGCCTACTCGCGCTGTCCGCCGCGCCCGCAGCAGCCGGCATCGGCCAGCCCTCCCCCTGGCAGCTCGGCTTCCAGGGCTCGGTCACCGAGATCATGAGCGGCATCAACAGCTTCCACAACCTGCTGCTGTGGCTGATCACGTTCGTCGTGCTGTTCGTGCTGGCGCTGCTCGTCTACGTGATGGTGCGCTTCAACGAGAAGGCCAACCCGACCCCGTCGCGGACCACGCACAACACCACCATCGAGGTGCTGTGGACGGTGGTGCCGGTGCTGATCCTGGTCGTGATCGCCATCCCGTCCTTCCGGCTGCTCTACGCGCAGTACGATCCCCCGGCGGCGGACCTGACCGTGAAGGTCACGGGCCACCAGTGGTACTGGAACATCGAGTACCAGAACGGCGAGGGCGACCCCGCCGACGCCGCCGAGATCGCCTTCGACGCCATCATGCTGCAGGACGCCGAGCGCCAGGAGGGCCAGCCGCGCCTGCTCGCCGTGGACAACGACATGGTGGTGCCGGTCGGGCGCACCGTGCGCGTGCTCGTCACCGCGGCCGACGTGCTGCACGCCTTCGCCGTGCCCTCCTTCGGCGTCAAGGTCGACGCGGTGCCGGGCCGCATGAACGAGACCTGGTTCCGCGCCGAGCGCGAGGGGATGTACTACGGGCAGTGCTCGGAGCTGTGCGGCCGCGACCACGCCTTCATGCCCATCGCGGTGCGCGTGGTGTCCGACGAGGAATACACGGCGTGGCTCCAGGAGGCGCGGCAGCGCTTCGCGGTGGACCGCACGGCGCCCGCGCGCGCCGTGGCGGACGCCCGGACCACGCGCTGAAGAACGCGATACGCGGAGGCTTGAGAGACATGGCGACGACCGCTGCGGCCCATCACGACGCGCACCACCACCCCACCGGCTGGCGGCGCTACGTCTACTCCACCAACCACAAGGACATCGGCACGATGTACCTGATCTTCGCCATCATGGCGGGGATCGTGGGCGGCTTCCTCTCCATCGGCATCCGGCTCGAGCTGCACGAGCCGGGCATGCAGATCTTCGGCGATCCGCACGTCTTCAACGTGTTCACCACGGCCCACGGCCTCATCATGATCTTCTTCATGGTGATGCCGGCGCTGATCGGCGGCTACGCCAACTGGTTCGTGCCCATCATGATCGGCGCGCCCGACATGGCGTTCCCGCGCATGAACAACATCTCGTTCTGGCTGCTGCCGCCGGCCTTCGCGCTGCTGGTCATCTCCATGTTCGTGCCGGGCCCCGCGGGCGGCGACGGCGTCGGCGGCGGCTGGACCATCTATCCGCCGCTGTCCACCTCCGGCATGCCGGGGCCGGCGGTCGACTTCGCGATCCTGTCGCTGCACATCGCCGGCGCCTCCTCCATCCTCGGCGCCATCAACTTCATCACCACCATCTTCAACATGCGCGCCCCGGGGATGACGCTGCACAAGATGCCGCTGTTCGCCTGGTCGGTGCTGGTGACCGCGTTCCTGCTGCTGCTGGCCCTGCCGGTGCTGGCCGGCGCCATCACCATGCTGCTGACGGACCGCAACTTCGGCACCACCTTATTCGCGCCCGAGGGCGGCGGCGACCCGATCCTGTTCCAGCACCTGTTCTGGTTCTTCGGCCACCCCGAGGTCTACATCATCTTCCTGCCGGCGGCGGGCGCCATGTCGACCATCATCCCGGCGCTCGCGAAGACGCCGCTGGTCGGCTA
>JAEWEX010000171.1 GCA_023389135.1 Pseudomonadota bacterium
TCGTCCGCTCGTCGCAGCTGCGGGAGGAACAGAACGAAAGCCGCGACCGGCAGGACGGGGTGACGGTCGCCAACCAGCTCCCCAACGCCGATGCCCAGGCCGCGGCCGGCGGCGCCCGCGACAGCGGCGCCAAGAGCGAGGAGGTCACCAATTACGAGATCTCCCGCACCACCCGCACCGAGGTCCAGGAGGCCGGCCGCGTCAGCCGCATCTCCGTGGCGGTGCTGGTGGACGGCGTCTACTCCACCGGCAGCGACGGCAGCATCTCCTACACCCCTCGGGGACAGGAGGAACTGGACCGCATCGCCGCGCTGGTGCGCTCCGCCATCGGCTTCGACCAGGCGCGCGGCGACATGATCGAGGTGGTCAACCTGCGCTTCGCCGACGCGCCGCCCGCGCCGCTGCCGCTGGACGAGGCGGGACTTGCGGCCCTGGGCTTCACCAAGGACGACCTGATGCGCGGCGCGGAACTGCTGATCCTGGCCATGCTTGCGCTGTTCGTGGTGCTGGTCGTGATGCGCCCGCTGGTGCGGCGCATCGTGACGCCGGAGCCCCAGGCCCGCATCGTCGAGCCCCAGCAGGTTCCGGCGCTGGCGCCTCCGGCGGAGGCGGTGCCCGCCCTGTCCACGCCGCAGGGCCAGAGCGCCGCCTCGCGCATGGTCGAGATGGCGCAGGTCAACGGCAAGGTGCGTGCCCAGACCCTGGAGCAGGTCGGCCAGCTGGCCGAGCGCCACCCGGGCGAGACCGCCACCATAATCCGCCAGTGGCTGAGTGAGCCGGCATGAGCAAGGACCGCGCCGCCAACGCCCTCGCCCCGATGGCGCAGAAGCCCCTCAACGGCCGGGAGCGCGCCGCGCTGCTGATGCTGTCCCTGGGCGAGAAGCACGGCGCCGAGGTTTGGCGCGAGCTCGACGACGACGAGATCCGCGAGGTGTCGCTGGCCATGTCGGCGCTCGGCACCGTCGAGGCGGCGACCGTGGAGACGGTCATGGTCGACTTCGTGTCGCACATGTCCACCTCCGGCGCGCTGGTGGGCAGCCTGGAATCCACCGAGCGCCTGCTACGCCAGTTCCTGCCGCCGGAACGCGTCAACGAGATCATGGAGACGATCCGCGGTCCCGCAGGCCGCAACATGTGGGAGAAGCTCTCCAACGTGCAGGAGCAGGTGCTCGCCAACTACCTGAAGAACGAATACCCGCAGACCGTCGCTGTCGTGCTGTCGAAGATCCGCTCGGAACACGCGGCCCGCGTCCTGGCCATCCTGCCGGAGGATTTCGCCCTCGACGTGGTCAAGCGGATGCTGGCCATGGAATCGGTGCAGAAGGAGGTGCTGGAGCGCGTCGAGCAGACGCTGCGCTCGGAGTTCATGTCGAACCTGTCCCAGACCAGCCGCCGCGACGCCCACGAGCTTGTGGCCGAGATCTTCAACGCCTTCGACCGCCAGACCGAGACCCGCTTCCTGACCTCGCTGGAGGAGGACAGCCGCGACAGCGCGGAGCGCATCAAGTCGCTGATGTTCACCTTCGAGGACCTGATGCGGCTCGACACGGCGAGCGTCCAGACGCTGCTGCGCAACGTGCCGCGCGACCAGCTCACGGTGGCGCTGAAGGGCGCGAGCCAGACGGTCCGCGACTTCTTCCTGCGCCACATGTCGCAGCGCGCCGGCGGCATGCTCATGGACGACATGCAGGCCATGGGCCCGGTCCGGTTGCGCGACGTCGACGACGCCCAGACCCAGATGGTCGCCATGGCCAAGGATCTCGCGGCCAAGGGCGACATCATGATCTCCAAGAACCGCAGCGAAGACGAGCTGGTCTACTGACATGGCGCGCGCCGTCCCCTTCCGCTTCGACCTGGACTTCACCGAGCGCGGCCCCCGGGGGCTGGACGCCGGCGTGTCCATGGAGGCCCACGAGCGCGCGCTGGCGGACGCGGCCGAGGCGGGCTTCGCCCGCGGCCAGGCCGCCGGCCGCACGCTCGCGCTGGAGGGCGAGGCCAAGCGCCTCGCCGACGCCATGACCCGCATCGGGACCGCCATGCGGCAGGCTTTCGCCGCGGCGGACGCCCGCGGCGGCGAGCGCGAGGCGGACGCCGTGGCGCTCGCCGTGCTGCTCGCCCGCAAGCTCGGTGGCGCGGCCATCGCCCGCCACCCGCTCGCGGAGATCGAGGAGGCGGCGCGCGCCTGTTTCGTGGAAGCCCGCGCCGCGCCCCATCTGGTGGTCCGGGTCGCGCCGGCGCTGGTTGAAATGGTGCGCACGCATCTGGACGAACTCGCCCGCGGCGCCGGCTTCGCCGGACGGCTCGCGGTCATCGGCGAGGACGACATCGCGCCGGGCGACGCCCGGCTGGAATGGGCGGACGGCGGCATCCGGCGCGACCGGCAGGCCGTCCTCGCCGCGGTGACCGCCGCGGTCGAGCGCCATGTCGGCGCCGCCCTGCCCGACATGGGAGAAGCGCCATGACCGGCTCCAACGACATGCCGCTGCCCGAGCTGGAGAACACCCGGCTCGAAGCGGAGGACGGCGAGGATGCCCGCCACGAGCCCCGCACCGCCGCCGACCTGGAGGCGGTCCTGGACGTGCCGGTCCGCGTCTCGGCAGTTCTGGGACGCACCCGTATCGGCGTCGGCCAGCTCCTACAGATCAAGCCGGGGCTGGTGCTCGAGCTGGACCGCAAGGTCGGCGAGGCCATCGACATCTACGTCAACGACCGCCTGGTGGCGCGCGGCGAGGTGGTGCTGGTCGAGGATCGGCTGGGCGTCACCATGACCGAGATCATCAAGGGCGAGCGCACGTGACGCGCGCGCCCCGGACACGGAAGGACTGACCGCCATGCGGCTCATGATCGTCGGCGCATTGTCGGGCCAGCTCACGCTCGCCACCAAGATCGCCATAGGCCGCGGCGCGCGGGTGGTGCATGCGGAGACCATCGACCAGGCCATGCGGCACCTGCGCGCCGGCAAGGGCGCTGACCTCCTGATGGTGGACGTGGCCATCGACATCCGCGACCTGGTGGGCAAGCTGGAGGCCGAGCGCATCCACGTGCCCATCGCCGCCTGCGGCATCGACAACGACGCCCGCGCAGCGGTCGCCGCGATCCAGGCCGGCGCCAAGGAATACATCCCCCTGCCCCCGGATCCCGAACTGATCGCAGCGGTGCTGGCGGCGGTCGCCGAGGACAGCCGCGAGCTGGTCTACCGCGACGAGGCCATGGCCCGCATCGTCAAGCTTGCCGCCCAGATCGCGCCCTCGGAGGCCAGCGTCCTCATCACCGGCGAGAGCGGCACCGGCAAGGAGGTGCTGGCGCGCTTCGTCCACCAGCGCTCGAACCGGGCCGAGCGCGCCTTCATCTCCGTGAACTGCGCCGCAATCCCCGAGCAGCTTCTGGAATCGGAGCTGTTCGGCCATGAGAAGGGCTCGTTCACCGGCGCCGTCGCGCGCCGCATCGGCAAGTTCGAGGAGGCCTCCGGCGGCACGCTGCTGCTGGACGAGATTTCCGAGATGGACGTGCGCCTGCAGGCCAAGCTGCTGCGCGCGCTGCAGGAGCGCGTCATCGACCGCGTGGGCGGCGCGCGGCCCGTGCCTGTCGACATCCGCGTCATCGCCACGTCCAACCGCGCGCTGGCCGACGAGGTGCGCAAGGGCGCCTTCCGCGAAGACCTGCTCTACCGGCTGAACGTGGTCAACCTGAAGATCCCGCCGCTCCGCGAGCGTCCCGCCGACATCCTGGAGCTCGCCGCACACTTCGCGAGGAAGTATGCCGCCGCCAACGGCGTCGCGGCCCGCAACTTCTCGGAGGAGGCGCGCCGCCAGATGATGCGGGCCCGCTGGCCGGGCAATGCCCGCGAGCTGGAGAATGCGGTGCATCGCGCGGTGCTGCTGGCGACCGGCCCCGAGATCGGCCCCGACGCCATGCTCTCGCCCGACGGCGAGCCGCTGGCGACCCTTGGCGGCGACGTGGCGACCCAGGCGCTGGTGGCGGCCGAGGCCGCGACCCGCGCGCTGGTGGGACGCACCGTCGCCGATGTCGAGCGCGGCCTGATCATCGACACCCTGTCCCACTGCCTCGGCAACCGCACCCACGCCGCCAACATCCTCGGCATCTCGATCCGCACCCTGAGGAACAAGCTCAACCAGTATGTGGACGAAGGCCACGCCGTGCCGCCGCCCGGCAACGAGCAGCGGCTGGGCATGACCGCATGAGGCGTCCCGCCCGTCCCGCCCTCCCGCCTCTCCGGGCGGGCTGAGCCGCCGGCGGAGGCGCGATACGCATGGACGTTCGCCCCCCGCTTGCCGCCGCGCCCGTCATCTCCAGCGACCGCAGCCCAGTCCAGCGTGGCAACCGCATGACCGACACCGCCGGCGCCGGCCCCTCCGGCTTCCGCATGCCCGACGCCCGGGAGATCGGCTCGTGGATGCGCCGCGGCGACCTGGTGCTCGCCATCGGCGTCCTGGCGATCCTGGTCATCCTCATCCTGCCGCTGCCGCCGGCGCTGCTGGACCTGTTCCTGGCGGTGTCCATCATCCTGTCGGTGCTGGTCCTGATGACGGCGCTGTTCATCCAGACGTCGCTGGAGTTTTCCGCCTTCCCCACCGTGCTGCTGATCGCGACCATGCTGCGGCTCGCGCTCAACCTGGCCTCGACCCGGCTGATCCTGTCGGAGGGCCACAACGGAACCGACGCCGCCGGCCACGTCATCGAGGCCTTCGGCTCGTTCGTGATGGGCGGCAACTTCGTCATCGGCATCATCGTGTTCTCGATCCTGGTGCTGGTGAACTTCGTGGTCATCACCAAGGGCTCGGGCCGCATCGCCGAGGTCGCGGCGCGTTTCACGCTGGACGCCATGCCCGGCAAGCAGATGGCCATCGACGCCGACCTGTCGGCCGGGCTGATCGACGAGCAGACCGCGCGCACCCGGCGCAAGACGCTGGAGGACGAAAGCTCGTTCTTCGGCGCCATGGACGGCGCCTCCAAATTCGTGCGCGGCGACGCCATCGCCGGCCTGCTGATCACCATCATCAACATCGTGGGCGGCATCGTGGTCGGCGTCGTCCAGAACGGGCTGACGCTGGGCGACGCCGCCCAGACCTACACGCTGCTGACGGTGGGCGACGGCCTGGTCTCGCAGATCCCGGCCCTGATCGTGTCCACGGCGGCCGGCCTGCTGGTCTCCAAGGCCGGCGTCACCGGCGCCGCCGACAAGGCGCTGATGAGCCAGCTCTCCGGATATCCCAAGGCGCTCGGCATGTCGGCCGCGGTCATGGCGGTGATGGCGATCCTGCCCGGCATTCCGGCGATCCCGTTCCTGGCGCTGGCAGGCGGCGCCGGCTACCTCGCCTGGCGGGTCGAGCGCGCCAATCGCCGCGCGCTGGAGAAAGTCGACCGTGAAACGGTCGCGGCCGCCGCGGCGGAAGCCGCCCCCGTGGACGCGCCGATTTCCGACAGCCTGAAGATGGACGAGTTGAAGATCGAGCTCGGCTACGGCCTGCTGCCGCTGGTGGACGGCCCGTCGGGCACCGACAAGCTCACCGAGCAGATCAAGGCGCTGCGCCGCCAGTTCGCCATGGACATGGGGCTCGTCATCCCATCGGTGCGCATCGTCGACAACGTCCATCTCGGCCCCAACGCCTATATCGTGAAGGTCAAGGAGGTGGAGGCCGGCTCCGGCCAGATGTTCCCGGGCCAGTTCATGGTCATGGACCCCCAGGGCAACGAGATCGGGCTACCCGGCAACCGCACGCTGGAGCCCACCTTTGGCCTGCCCGCCACCTGGGTCGACGGCGCGCTGCGCGAGGAGGCCAATGTCCGCGGCTACACGGTGGTGGACGCACCCACCGTGCTGTCCACCCACCTCACCGAGATCCTCAAGGCCAATGTCGGCGACCTCCTGACCTATGCCGAGGTGGCGAAGCTCCTGAAGGACCTGCCCAAGGACCAGTCCCGACTGGTGGACGACATCGTGCCCTCACAGATCACCATCACCGGCATCCAG
>JAEWEX010000173.1 GCA_023389135.1 Pseudomonadota bacterium
GGGCGATCCGGGCCGGCTGGCCCCCGCGATGGATTTCGGCGAGGCGCTGGGGCTGCTTCCCCAACCTGTGAACGGGGCGACCGTGGCCCGCTTCGGCGGGCCCGACGGCGCCGGCGGATCGCTCAAGGGCGAGCGCATCAGGGCCCGCGCCGAGGCCCAGGTGACCGCCCCCGCCGACGGCTGGGTGGTCTATGCCGGCCCGTTCCGCTCCTACGGACAACTCTTGATCCTGAACGCGGGCGGGGGCTACCATGTGCTTCTCGCGGGCATGGAGCGGATCACGGTCGAACTCGGCCAGTTCGTCCTGACGGGCGAACCGGTTGCGGCGATGGGGAGCGGCGGTTCGGTACAGGTTGCTTCGACGGCGGACGTCGACGCAGGGGGACCTGTTCTCTACATTGAGTTCAGGAAGGACGGATCGTCCATCGATCCCGGTCCCTGGTGGGCGACAGCCTCCAACGAGAAGGTGCGAAGCTGATGCGCAAGGCCTCCTATATCGTGATCGGCGCGGTGCTCGGTGCGGCGGCGACCGGCATGATCCGCGGCCCCCTGTTCGGGGACGCCTCGGCCGCCAGCGCCGAGACCTACCGGTTCCTGAACCTGTTCGGGGACGTGTTCGAGCGCATCCGCGCCGACTATGTGGAGATGCCGGAGGAGAAGGAGCTGATCGAGGCGGCCATCTCCGGCATGCTGTCGTCGCTGGATCCCCACTCCAACTACATGGACGCCAGCCGCTACGAGGACCGCCAGGTCGACATCCGCGGCGAGTTCGGCGGGCTCGGCATCGAGGTGATGACCGAGAACAATTTCGTGAAGGTGGTGAGCCCCATCGACGACACGCCGGCCTCGCGCGCCGACGTGCGCGCCAACGACGTGATCGTGAAGATCGACGGCGAGGACATCGAGGGCCTGCCGCTCAACGAGGCGGTCAAGAAGATGCGCGGCCCGGTCAACACCCCGGTCACGCTGACGCTGCGCCGCGAGGGCGCGGCCGAGCCGGTCGAGGTCAAGCTGATCCGCGACGTGATCAAGATCCGCTTCGTGCGCTCGCGGGTCGAGGGCGAGGACGTGGGCTACATCCGCGTCGCCTCCTTCGCCGAGCCGACCTTCAACGACCTGCGCGCCGCCATCCAGCAGATCAAGACCGACGTTCCCGGCAACCGCCTCAAGGGCTGGGTCATCGACCTGCGCAACAATCCGGGCGGCCTGCTGGACCAGGCGGTGCAGATCTCCGACGCGTTCCTGGACCGCGGCGAGGTGACCTCGCTGCGCGGCCGCAAGGCCGACGACGTGCAGCGCTTCAGCGCCCGCTCGGGCGACCTGACCGACGGCAAGCCGGTGATCGTGCTGATCAATGGCGGCTCCGCCTCGGCCTCGGAAATCGTGGCCGGCGCGCTGCAGGACCATCGCCGCGGCACCATCCTGGGCACCACCTCGTTCGGCAAGGGCTCGGTGCAGACCCTGATCCGCCTCGGCAGCCAGGGCGCGCTCAGCCTCACCACGGCGCGCTACTTCACGCCGTGCGGCCGCTCCATCCAGGCCAAGGGCATCGAGCCGGACATCACCGTCCTGCCCAACGTGCCCGACGAGCTGAAGGACAAGGCGGTGTCCTCCGGCGAGGCCGGCCTCAAGGGCCACCTGGCCAGCGAGGGCGGCGAGGAGCGCAGCGCGTCGTCCACCTACGTGCCGCAGGAGGCCGCGGACGACGTGCAGCTCCAGCAGGCGCTGTCGCTGCTGCGCGGCGCCGCGAAGGACGCCAACTTCCCGCCCAACAAGGACTCCATCCCGGCCGACTGCAACATCAAGACCCGCTCGGCCGAGGTGCCCGCGACACCGGCGACGCCCGGCGCCGCCAACTGAGCCTTCCGCACGGACCTGAAACGCCCCGGCCGCCCGCCGGGGCGTTTTTCGTTGCGGGCGGCCCGCGCTACAGCGGCAGCGCGGTCGTGGCCTTGACCTCCTCCATCACCGCATAGGTGTGGGTCTCGCGCACGCCCGGCAGCGACAGCAGCACCTCGCCCAGGAACCGGCGATAGGCCGCCATGTCCTCGATGCGGGTCTTGATCAGGTAGTCGAAGCCGCCGGCCACCATGTGGCACTCCAGAACCTCCGGCGCGCGGCGCACGGCGGCGGCGAAGCGCTCGAACACCTCCGGCGTGGTGCGGTCGAGCCGGACCTCGATGAACACCAGCAACCCGCGGCCGAGCCGGGCCGGATCGAGCCGCACGGTGTAGCCGAGGATGTAGCCCTCGCGCTGCAGCCGCTTGAGGCGCTCGGCCGTGGCGGTGGGCCTGAGCCCGATGCGGTCGGACAGCTCCACATTGGTGATGCGGCCGTCGTCCTGCAGCAGGGCGAGGATGCGGCGGTCCAGCGGGTCGAGGTCCATGAAGCTTTGCCCGGTGTTCTGGCCCCGAAAACGGGGATTACACGGTCTAAGACCCGAAACATCGTGATGCAACACGGCTGACTGCGCCTTATGTTCGAAAAAATCCCGATCCGGATGCGAGGCCGCCGCCATGATCCCCGACGACCGCCTGCCCGCGCCGTTCCGCGCGCCCTTCGCCGAGCCGGACGAGGCGGTGGTCGGCGCGCTGATGCAGGATGCCGGCCTCGCGCCCGCCGCCGAGGCGCGGGTGGATGCGCTGGCGACGCGGCTGGTGGGGGCGATCCGGGCCGGACAGCACAGCCTGGGCGGGCTGGAGGACTTCCTGCGCGCCTACAGCCTGTCAACCGAGGAGGGGCTGGCGCTGATGGGCCTCGCGGAGGCGCTGCTGCGGGTGCCGGACGCCGCCACCGCCGACCGGCTGATCGAGGACAAGCTCGCCCATGTGGGCGAGACCGCGACGCCGCGCCGCGACGAGCCGCTGCTGGTGTCCGCCTCCGCCTGGGCGCTGGGCGTCACCAACCGGCTGATCCGGCCCGGGCGCACGCCGGAGACCGTGATCCAGGACGTGACCCGGCGGCTCGGCCTGCCGGCGGTGCGCACCGCCACGCGGCAGGCCATGCGGGTTCTCGGCCACCATTTCGTGCTGGGGGAGACCATCGAGGACGCGCTGGCCAAGGCCGGGTCCGCCTCCGGCCGGGCGTGGCGGCATTCCTTCGACATGCTGGGCGAGGGCGCCCGAACGGCGGCGGACGCCCGGGCCTATTTCGGCTCCTATGCCCGCGCCATCGAGTCCATCGGCGCGAAGGCCGGCGACCGGGCGCTGCCGGACCGGCCGGGCATCTCGGTGAAGCTTTCGGCCCTGCATCCGCGCTACGACGCGCTGTCGCGCGGGCGCGTCATGGCCGAGCTAGTGCCGGACCTGATCGAGCTCGCCCGCATGGCGCGGGCCCATGACCTGAACTTCACCGTCGACGCCGAGGAGGCCGACCGGCTGGAGCTGTCGCTGGACGTGATCGCGGCGACGCTGGCCGACCCCGCGCTGGCGGGCTGGGAGGGCTTCGGCCTCGCGGTGCAGGCCTACCAGAAGCGCGCCGGCGCGGTGATCGACCGGGTGGCGGACCTCGCCGACGCGCTCGACCGGCGGCTGATGGTGCGGCTCGTCAAGGGCGCGTACTGGGACACAGAGGTCAAGCGCGCGCAGGAGCGCGGGCTCGCGGACTATCCGGTGTTCACCCGCAAGGCCGCCACCGACCTCAACTACCTGGCCTGCGCCGCGCGCATGATCGCCCGCGACGACCGCATCTTCGCGCAGTTCGCCACCCACAACGCCCTGACCGTGGCGAGCGTCCTGGAGCGCGTGCGCGACGGCGGGCGCTTCGAGTTCCAGCGGCTGCACGGCATGGGCGACACGCTCTACGCGGCGCTGCGCGCGGAGCGGCCGGAGGTGGCGGTCAGGGTCTATGCCCCGGTGGGCGGCCATCGCGACCTCCTGGCCTATCTGGTGCGCCGCCTGCTGGAGAACGGCGCCAACTCCTCCTTCGTCTCGGTGGCGGCAGACCCCTCGGTGCCGATCGCCGAGCTTTTGAAGCGACCGCAGGCGCTGATCGGCGACGCCGCGCGCGCCCGCCACGCCCGCATCCCGCTGCCGCGCGACCTGTACCGGCCGGCGCGGGCCAATTCGCGCGGGTTCGAGC
>JAEWEX010000186.1 GCA_023389135.1 Pseudomonadota bacterium
GCGCATATCCGCGCTTCCGGGCGAGGCGGAGCCCGTCTCCGATGCACGGGTGATCGACTGCGGCGGGCGGCTCGCCATGCCCGGCCTGATCGACGCCCACTGGCACGCGACGCTGTGCGGCATTTCCCAGATCGCCGCCATGACGGCGGACGTGCCCTACATCCATCTGGTGGCGGCGCGCGCTGCCGAGCAGACGCTGCTGCGCGGCTTCACCACGGTGCGCGACGCCGGCGGGCCGAGCTTCGCGCTCAAGCGCGCCATCGACGAGGGCATCGTCGCCGGGCCGCGCATCTTCCCCTCCGGCGCCATGATCTCGCAGACCTCCGGCCATGGCGACTTCCGCATGCGCCACGAGGTCCCGCGCGCCGACGGCGCGCCGCTCAGCCACCTGGAGCAGGCGGGCGCGGCGGCCATCGCCGACGGCGAGGCGGAGGTGCTGCGCCGGGTGCGCGAGCAGCTCATGCTCGGCGCCTCGCAGATCAAGCTGATGGCCGGCGGCGGCGTCGCCTCGCTCTACGATCCGCTGGACAGCACCCAGTATTCCGAGGCCGAGCTGCGCGCCGCCGTGGGCGCGGCGGAGGACTGGGGCACCTACGTGATGGTGCATGTCTACACGCCGCGGGGCATCCTCAGGGCGGTGAGGGCCGGCGTGCGCTCCATCGAGCACGGCCAGCTCGCCGACGAGGAGGCCGTGGGCATCATGGCCGACAACGGCGTGTGGTGGAGCCTGCAGCCCTTCCTCGCCGACGAGGACGCCAACGTCTACAGCGATCCGCGCAGCCGCGCCAAGCAGCTTGAGGTGGCCGAGGGCACGGTGCGCGCCTACGAGATGGCCAGGCGGCTGAACGTCAAGACCGCGTTCGGCACCGACATCCTGTTCAGTCCGCAGAACCTCGGGAGCCAGGGGCGAAACCTCGCCAAGCTCGCGCGCTTCTACGATCCGCTGGAACTGCTGGCCATGGCCACGGGCCGGAACGGCGAGGCGCTGGCCATGTCCGGCCCGCGCAATCCCTACGAGACGGCGCCGGGCACCATCGCGCCGGGCGCGCTCGCCGACATCCTGATCGCCGACGGCGACCCCGCCGCCGGGCTGGACTTCCTCACGCGACCCGACGAGACCCTGCGGCTGATCATGAAGGACGGCCGCATCCACAAGGACACCCTGTCATGACCGCACGTTCCGTCGCGGCGGCGCTCGCCGCCCTCCTGGCCGCCACGAGCGCCGGGGCGGCCCAGGACGCCATGGCGCCGGACGGCTGGCGCTTCCAGATCACGCCCTATGGCTGGGCGGCGGGGATGAGCGGCGACGTGCGGCCGGCGGCCGGGCTGCCGACCTTCCGGGCCGACCTGTCCTTCAGCGAGATCCTGGAGGACCTCGACGGCGCGGTGTTCGTCAACGGCACGGCGCGGCGCGACCGCTTCGTGTTCCTGGGCGACTTCACATGGGCGGCGGTGTCGCGCTCGGAGCGGCTGTCCTTCGAGTCGCTGCCGGTGCGGGTCTCCGGCGAGGTGCAGCAGACCTCGCTGACGCTGGCCGCCGGCTATTCCGTGGTGCAGCAGCCGGGCGTGGTCGTGGACCTGCTGGCCGGCGCGCGGGGCTGGCACGTGGATGCCAGCGTCCGGGCGGCGACCGACATTCCCGAGTTCCCGCGCTTCAGGGGCGGCGACACCGAGGCGTGGGTCGACCCCATCGTCGCGGCCCGGGCGCGGGTCGACCTGGCGCCGGACTGGTCGGTGATCGGCTATGTGGATGTCGGCGGCTTCGGCGCCGGGTCGGACATGACCTGGCAGGCGGTGGCCACCGTCAACTACCGTTTCAGCGAACGGCTTTACCTGTCGGCCGGCTACCGCCACCTGTCATTCGACTATGACAGGCGCGGCACGAAGCTGGACATCGACATGGGCGGACCGCTGTTCGGCGCCACGCTGCGCTACTGATCCCTCACGCCAGCGCCGTCAGCCCCGCCCGGAGCGCCGCTGAGTCCAGCTCGGGTCGCCCGGTCTCGATGGCGGCGTGGGTGTCGCGCCAGACGGGCGCGGCCTCCGCCAGCAGGGCGCGGCCGGCGTCGGTGAGGCGCAGGCGGCGGGTGCGGCGGTCCGCCGGGTCGGAAAAGATCTCCACCAGCCCGCGGCGCTCAAGCGGCTTCAGCGCCGCGGTCAGCGTGGTGCGGTCCATGGCCAGCACGGAGGCGACCGCGCCCATGGGCGGCGGGGAGGGGCGGTTCAGCGACATCATGAGCGAGAACTGGCCGCTGGTCAGCCCCAGCGGGCGGAACGCCTCGTCGAAGCGGCGCGACAGCGCCCGGGCCGCCCGCTGCGCCGCCAGGCACAGACAGGTGTCGCGCACGTGCAGGGTGGTCTCGTAGGGCACCGCCTTTGACATGGCGCATGTATGTTGATATCAACATTTAATGTCAAGGTCCGTCGCGGCCGGGGCAGGGAAGGCCGCACCCTTCGAGGCCCCGGCTTTCTTCGCATGCAGGCATCGTTTTCGGAGGCGGATTGCAACTCAAGGACGCGCCGCAGGCGCGCCAGCTTCGCTGGTGGCCCGGAGGGCCATCCTTGACTTGAAATCCGCCTCCGAAACACGCTCCGCCATGCGAACGAAAGGCGGATCGTGCGCAGTGGGCTTGCTCCCTCCCTCCCGTCCCCAGCGGTCCGCAGAACAGGGAGAGACGCCATGCCGACCGAAGCTCATCCGCACCCCGTCGTGTCCCGCGAGGACTGGCTTGCCGCGCGCCGGGCGCTGCTCGCCCGCGAGAAGGAGGAGACCCGGCTGCGCGACGCCGTCAACGCCGAGCGGCTGGCGCTGCCATGGGTGCGCGTCGACAAGGACTACCGGTTCGCCACGCCCGCCGGCGAGAAATCGCTGGCCGACCTGTTCGGGGGGCGCAGCCAGCTTCTGGTCTACCACTTCATGCTGGGGCCGGGCTGGGAGGCGGGCTGCGTCGGCTGCTCGTTCCTCGCCGACCATCTCGACGGCACGCTGCCGCATCTCGAGAACCACGACGTGGCGCTGGTGGCGGTGTCGCGTGCGCCGCTGGACGAGATCGAGCGCTATCGCCGCCGCATGGGCTGGCGGTTCCCGTGGGTGTCCTCCCATGGCGGCGACTTCAATTTCGATTTCCACGTCTCCTTCACGAAGGAGGAACTGGCCAGCGGGGAAATCCACTACAATTTTGGCGCGCTGCCGTCCGCCCAGGGCCATGACGAGCTGCCCGGG
>JAEWEX010000386.1 GCA_023389135.1 Pseudomonadota bacterium
GCTTTTTGTTCTGGGGGCTTCGGCGTGGGGCCGCGGCGGTGGACGCCGCGGCCCGATGGGGTCGGTCAGACGGCGTAGCGCTTGTCGCGGTCCATGTAGGCGTCGGTGCCGATGATCACCTCGCGGTCGCGGAACGAGACCATCTCGCCCTGCAGCGCGCCGGAATGGCCGTCGCGGGCGATGGCCTGCAGGGTCCGCTGCATGGCGCCGATGGCGGCGCGCTGTAGGTCGCTCGGGATGATGATCAGCTTGTAGCCCAGCTCCGCCAGCCGGTCCGCCGGCATCAGGGGCGTCTTGCCGCTGTGGAACATGTTGATGAGCTTGGGATAGGGCAGCAGCTCGGCGATCTTCTCGATCTGCTCGACGCTGGTGGGCGCCTCCACGAAGATCACGTCCGCCCCGGCCGCCATGTAGGCGTGCGAGCGCTCGATGGTCTTCTCGAAGCCGTCGACCGCGAGCCCGTCGGTGCGGGCGATGATGACGAAGTCGTCGTCGGTGCAGGCGTCCCGAACGGCGCGGATCTTCTGCTCCATCTCGCGGGAGGGCACGATGGACTTGTCGTCGTAATGGCCGCAGCGCTTGGGGAACTGCTGGTCCTCGATGTGGAAGCCCGCCACCCCTGCCCGCTCGAAGGCGCGCACGGTGTGCTGCGCGTTCAGCGCGTTGCCGTAGCCGGTGTCGGCGTCGGCGATCACCGGGATCGACACCGCGTCCACCATGGCGGCCAGCCGCTGCACGTTCTCCGCCAGCGACATCAGCCCGAGGTCGGGAACGCCGTTGGAGCGCGCGATGGCGCCGCCGGAGGCGTACAGCGCGGGAAAGCCCGCCTGTTCGATGAGACGCGCCGTGAGCCCGTCATAGGCGCCCGGCGCGACCACCGGATCGCTTCCGCCGAGCAACTGCCTGAGTTTGGTAGAGGCCTTCACGCTGGATGTCTCCTGCCTGCTGTCTGTTGTCTGGGAGCGGCCGCGGCTCAACCCACGGCCGCCAGGCCCGGCGGCTGCCGGGAATTGGCGATGTTGGCGCCCAGCACCGCGCGGGCGGTCGCGATGTGGCGGCGCATCAGGATCTCGGCGAGGTCGCCGTCGCGGTCCTGCAAGGCGTCGACGATGCGCCGGTGCTCGACCAGCGCGCGATGGCCGCGGCCGGGCGAGAGCTTGTGCTGGTAGCGGTAGAGCCTGATCAGGTGATAGAGGTCGCCGCACAGGAACGCCTCGATCATGCCGTTCCGGGCGCCCTTGGCGATGCGGTAGTGGAAGTCCCAGTCGCTGCCGCGCTGGTAGTAGATGGGCGTATCTTCCATCTGCTCGTGATGTGCATCGAGCATGTTCGCCAGCTCGGCCAGTTCCAGGTCGCTCATGCGCTCCGCCGCGAGCCGGGCGGCCATTCCCTCCAGCGCCTCGCGGGCCAGAAAAATCTCGATCAGGACCTCGGTGGAGAGCTCCGTGACGCGGGCGCCCACATGGGCTGTGCGGGTCACCAGCCGCTGCTGCTCCAGGCGCTGGATGGCCTCCCGCAGCGGTCCACGGCTGACATTGTAGCGCCGTGCGAGATCCACCTCGGTGATCCTTGCCCCGGCCGCGAGTTCCCCGGTGACGATGGCCTCCACGAGGGCGGCGTGAACCTGGTCCGCCAGCGTCCTGGCACGCGACACGGTGTCGTCCTGCAGCGCCGTCATGGAGCGCTCCCGCCGGATTGTTGACAATGAGATCGCCGCATTATGTGAAGGTGACGGGCGTTCCGTCAACTACACGCTGAATGGCATCACAAAAATGCTCATTTTCTAGCAGATCAATGCAGAATTGGCCTGTGCGGTTGACATGCCCTCCCCCGGCCGCAACACTGCATTGTTGACAATTACACGCCCCAAGGGCGGCGATGGAGGAACCCTGACATGTCATCAAGCCTATCTTCACTGCTCCGGAGCACCGGCCTCGCGCTCGGCATTCTGGCAGCCGGCGGCCTCGCCGCGGCGCCGCAGGCCAGCGCCCAGGCCGACAACTGGCCGGAGCGGCCGATCACCTTCGTCGTCGGCTTCGGCGTCGGCGGCAGCGCCGACCGCACGGCGCGGGCTCTCGCGCAGTTCATGTCCGATGAGATCGGCCAGCCGATCACCGTCGTGAACCGCGAGGGCGCCGGCGGCCAGCTCGCCGCCACCTATGTGCTGGCGCAGCCTTCGGACGGCTACACCCTGCTCGCCACCGCGATCTCGCCCTACCTGGCGAACTCCATCGTCCACACCAACGCCAACTACTCCATGGACGACTTCGCCTTCATCAACGGCCAGTGGTCGGACTGGGATGTCATCGCGGCCAGCAAGAACAGCGGCCTGACCACGCTTGCGGAGGCCATCGACGCCATCAAGGCGAATCCGGGCAAGCACAGCGTCAGCGTCGTGCCGAGCTCCGCCGGCCACCTGACCACCTACCTCCTGCTGGAGGGAGCCGGCATTCCGTTCGAAGCCCTGAACATCGTGACCTACGAGAGCGGCGGCGCCGCCCGCGCGGCCGCGGCCGGCGGCCAGGTCGACCTCACCATCCTGGGCGCCGAGGGCAGCGACGGCGTGCGCGAGATGATCACGCCGCTCGCCATCGTCGCCAACGAGCCGCTGGCCGGCTGGGAAGAGGTTCCCCTCGTCACCGACGCCCTCAAGGATCTGAACATCGAGATCCCGGTGCTGTCGGGCTCGATCCGAGGCCTCGCCGCGTCGGCGGCCTTCAAGAAGGAGCACCCGGAGCGCTTCGAGAAGCTGGTGGCCGCCTATGAGGCGACCATGAAGAACCCGAAGTTCGTCGAGCACCTGAAGTCCAACTCCATCGGCGCCGACTGGCTCGGCCCCGACGAGACCACCAAGCGCGTCGTGACCAACTACGAGGTCATCGCGAAGTACAAGGATCTCATGCCGAAGTGAACCTGCGGACCGGCGGGCCGGGGCACAGCCCCGCCCGCCGGCTCGGCCGTTGCGACCGCCACCCGGGGCACGAGGCTGATCTGCCATGACCGACATCGACGGCGCGGCGCGCCGCATCGAATGGGGCCATGTCCTGTTCCTGGCCGGCATCGCCGCCTGGACCGGATATTTCCTCTACGACACCTGGGTCGCATCGCCCAGCGTGCGCAACCTCATCCTGATCCTGCCCGCCAGCGTGCTCGCCTTCGGGCTGGTGGCGCTGGTGCTTGCGGGCCTGTTCGTCGCGCCCGCCACGGCTGAGCCGACGACGGAGGAAACCCGCGCGGAAAAGCTCAAGCCGTTCGTGCTGATGGGGCTGTTTGCGCTCTACATCCTGACCCTCCCGGTTCTGGGCTTCGACGTGGGATCGTTCGCATTCGTCGCCCTGTCCATGCTGGCCGACGGCGAGCGCCGCTGGTGGCTGATCGCCGCCTATTCCGCCGTGTTCGCCGTGGTGGTGACCTGGCTGTTCGGCTGGCTGCTGCCCTATCCCCTGCCGCTTCTGGTCATGTGAGGCCGGCATGATCGACCTTTCCGCACTCGCAGGCGCGTTCGACCTTCTCGGCTCTTTCTGGCAGCCGTGGCTGGTGGTTCCGGTCGGGCTGATGATCGGCCTCATCTTCGGCTGCATCCCGGGCCTGCAGACCTCCATGGCCATGGCGATCTTCCTGCCGGCCACACTGACCTTCGACTTCCTGTCCGCCATGCTGTTCCTCACCGCCATCTTCACCGGCGGCATGTTCGGCGGCGGCGTCTCCGCGATCCTCATGAACATTCCCGGGACATCGTCGGCGGTGGCGACCACCTTCGACGGCTTCCCCATGGCGCGGCAGGGCAAGCACAACGAGGCCCTGGGCATCGCGCTCGGCGCCTCCGCCATCGGCACCGTGATTGGGTACGTGCTGCTCATGCTGCTGATCCAGCCGCTGTCCGGAGCGGTGCTGCAGCTCGGCCCGACCGAGATGTTCGTCATCGTGCTGTGGGGCCTGACGCTGATCGCGACGCTGCGCGGCAAGTTCCTCGGCCGCAGCATCCTGGCCGGCGTGCTGGGCCTGCTGATCGGCACCATCGGCATGAGCCCCAACGGCGTCATCCGCGGCACCTTCGGCTCGGACTACCTGCTGGACGGCGTCGCCGTGGTGCCGGCGATGATCGGCATGTTCGCGGCCTCCGAGCTGTTCGGCATCGCCAACAAGACCCATCTCAGCGAGGCCGACACCCGGGCGGTCAGCTTCAGGGCGGTGCTGTCCGGGGTGCGCGATTCGCTGCGCATGCCGGGCGTGATCGTCCGCGGCAGCCTCATCGGGACGCTGATCGGTGCGGTTCCGGGGGTCGGCTCGTCGGTGGCCAACCTCGTCTCCTACAGCGAGACCAAGCGGCGGGCGCCCGATCCGGAGACCTACGGCCAGGGCAACCCGCGCGGCGTCGCCGCCTCGGAATCCGCCAACTCCTCCTCGGAGGGCGGCGGCATGGTCTCGCTGTTCGCCCTGGGCATCCCGGGCGGCGCCGGCACCGCGGTGCTGCTGGCGGCGTTCTCCATGCACAACATCACCGGCGGCCCGCGCTTCCTGCGCGACCAGGCGGACGTGGTCTATGCGGTGATCCTGGCCAACATCGCGCAGGGCATCCTGCTGCTGTTCATCGGCCTGTTCGTCATCCAGTTCCTCAGCGCCATCGTCAAGGTCCCGCTGCGGCTGCTCATCCCCTCCGTGCTGGTGATGTCGGCCTTCGGCGCCTTCGGCCTGACCGGCACCATGGCGGGGCCGGTGACGCTGCTGGTGTTCGCGGTGATCGGCTGGCTGATGCGGCGCTACGAATATTCGGTGCCGGCGGCGGTGATCGGGCTGATCCTCGGCTCCATGGCCGAGGGCGAGCTGCTGCGCTCCTATCAGATCAGCGGCGGCAACTTCTCCTTCGTGCTGGGCCGGCCGATCACGCTGGTGCTGGCGGCGCTGCTGGCGGCGTCGCTGTTCCTGCCGGTGATCATGGAGCGGCTCAAGCGCCGCGCCGCCGGCCGCGTCCCGTCCGAAGCGGGATGACGCGGTGACGGCCGGGGGCGGATGCGATCCCCCGGCCGGTTGCCGCCCGCTCAGGCCGCGCCGGGCGGGCGTTTCAGGTGGTGGCCCGTATCGCGCTGGAACGCGTCGGCGATCCGCAGCAGCGCCATGTCGTCGAACGGACGCCCGACCAGCTGGAAGGCGAGCGGCATGCCGTTGCGGTCGAAGCCCGCCGGCACCGCCACCGACGGCAGCCCCAGATAGTTGATCGCGCGGGTGAAGCGGGTCAGCGTCGCGATCACCGCCGAAACCTCGTCCGCCGGCCCCTCGGTGGTCTCCGCGACGGTGGGCGTCGGGATCGCGAACAGCGGCAGGATCGCGGCGTCCGCCCCGTCAAGCGTCCGCTCCAGCCAGTCGCGGCAGATCGCGGCGCGCATCCGCAGCGCGTCCGCATAGGTGGTGGCGCCATAGGCTAATCCCGGCGCGACCCGCTCGCGGACCTGCCGCCCCACCGCCTCCGGGTGGGCGCGGATGTGCGGCCCGAGCACCGAGGCCGCCTCCACCGTCATCACCGTGTGCGCCAGTGCGTGGACCATCTCCATGTCCGGCGGAACGGTCTCGCCGAACCGCACGCCGCGGCCCGCCAGCACCCCGCAGGCCGCCTCCAGTATCGTTTCGACCTCGCGGTCGAGGCCGTCCGCATAGTAGCCGCCGGGCCGGGCCAGGGTGACGCCGCGCAGGTCGCCGTCCAGGGTCGCCGGCGACAGCGCCGCCCGCGCGCAGGTCGGGTCGGCGGGGTCCTCGCCCGCCAGCAGGGTCATCAGCAGCGCGCAGTCCCGGGCAGAGCGCGCGATCGGGCCCATGCAGTCCAGGGTCCACGACAGCGGCACGCCGCCCGCGCGGCTCACCGCGCCGTAGGTCGGCTTGACGCCGGTCAGGCCGCACATGCCGGCGGGGTGGCGGATCGAGCCGCCGGTGTCGCTGCCGAGCGCGAACGGCACGAACCCCATGGCCACCGCGATCCCCGAGCCGCTGGACGAGCCGCCGGGCACGCGCGCACGGTCCCACGGGTTGCGGGGATGGGCGGTGTGGGCGTTGTAGCCGGTCGGGCTCAGCGCCCATTCGGCCATGTGCAGCCGGCCGAGGTCGACGCCGCCGGCCTCGTCCAGCCGCCGCAGAACGGTGGCGGTCCCGCCGGCGCGCGCATCCGCCCGCAGCGGCGAGCCGGCGGACACGATTTGCCCCGCGCGGCCGAACAGGTCCTTGCGCGCATAGGGCGCGCCGGCGAGCGGCCCGCGTTTGGCGGGCTGCATGGCGGTCAGCCGCCGCGCCTCGTCCAGCGCGCGCTCCGCCTCCACGGCGACGAACGCGCCGGCCTCTCCATCCTTCGCCGCGATCTGGGCCAGGGCCGCTTCGGTCACCTCCAGCGGCGTCGCCTCGCCGCTTTGGAGGCGGCCCACCATGTCGATCAGGTCGCCGGAGGCGATGTCCCGCGTCATCGCGCCCGGCCCGCCAGGAACGCCGCGAACTGCGCGGGCTCCGCCTCGACCGGCGGCGACAGCGAGGCTATCAGCGCGGCGTTGCGGACCACGATCTGCGGCGGGGTGGCGGGCGTCGGCATCTTCGGCTCGCTCGGCACGGTCATGTGGAGGCGGTCTCCCTGGCGCGAAGGGTTTCGGCGAGGCGGGCGACGCCCTGTTCCAGCGTCACCGCCGGCCGGTAGCCGAGATGCCGCGCCGCCGCCGAGATCGCGAGCTGCGGCAGATGGTAGGCGAACACGTCGTTGCCCTCGTCGAACTCGACCTCCAGCGGGCCGACCACGTCCCGCACCGCGTCGCGCACCTGCGCGAGGCTCTGCACGGCGCCCGCGGAGATGTTGAAGACGCGGGGGATGTCCGCCCCCGCCGCGAGCGCTGCGTCGATGGACGCGCAGACGTCGTCGATGTGCACATATTGACGGAGGCTGCCCGACGGCTGCGAGACCCGGCAGCGGCCGCTCGTGAGCGCCGCGGCCACCATGTCGCGCACGAAGCATTCCGTGGTGCGCCCCGGCCCGTAGACATGGCTGAAGCGCAGCGCCACCACGTCGACGCCGTGCTGGCCCGCATAGCCCTGCCCCAGCGCCTCGATGGCCGCCTTGGAGGCGCCGTAGACCGAGCCGGGCACCGGCGCGGTGTCCTCGCCGACCTCGCCCAGCGTCTCCTGGGTGGGTCCGTAGACCATGATGGTCGAGCACAGCACCAGTCGCCGCAGCCGCCGCCGGCGGGCGAACTCCAGCAGTTCGACCGTGCCGGCGACGTTGGTGTCGAAGATGCGGCGCGGCTCGTCACGCGCCACCATGAAGCCGGAGATGCCGCCGCCATGCAGCACGGCGTCGATGTCGCCGAACCGCTCCAGCACCTCGGCGACGCCGGGGCGAGAGACGTCCAGCGTCTCGTACTGGCCGAGGCCGGGGATGTCCGGCCGCGGCCCGATATCGGCCCCGACCACCGGCTGTCCGGCGGCCGACAGCCGCGCGACCATGGCGCGACCGATGAAGCCGCCGACACCGGTGACGAGGACCGCGCCGCGCCCGCTCATGGCGTCACTGCGCCGGCAGGCCGAGCAGCGCCGCGGCCTTGGTGCGCGCGGCGTCGAGGGCGGCCTGGTGCGCGGCGGTGAGGTCCTTCACGCCGCCGACATAGTGCACCGAGATCCAGCCCTGCAGATGGCCTTCGGCGTTGAACAGCGGGGTCAGCATCTGGGCGGTGGCGGCATAGGCGCTCATCAGCGCCGGCGGCGGCGCGGGGTCCGGCGCGTTGATCAGGTCCGGCTGGACGAGGTTGCGCCGGTTCTTCTCCATCCAGTGGACGGTGGCGGCCGCGCGCTGGTCGATGCCGCCGTCGCCGCGCAGAGACTTGACGCCGGGGGTCAGCGCCTCCGCCACGATGTAGTCCACGTGCCAGCCGCGGTCGGGATCGTCGAAGCGCAGCGTGCAGCGGGCGCCGTCGGCGCCGCGGCACAGTTCCTCCAGCACGCCGTCCAGCTTCTTGGCGAGGGCTTCGGTGTCGGTTGCAGTCATGGCCGTCTCCTTGTCGCCCGTATGCGGGCGCGTTTCTGGGAATTCGGGGTCAGGGCAGGATCCAGCCCCCGTCCACCACCAGCGTGTGGCCGGTGATGTAGGAGGCGGCGGTGCTCGACAGGAACACCATGGCGTTGGCGATGTCGGTCGGGTCGCCGAAGCGCCCCGCCGGAATCCGCGTCATGGCTTCCGCCCGCTCCGCCGGGTCCGCCAGCAGGTGGCGGTTGATGGCCGTCAGCGTGCGACCGGGGGCGACCGCGTTGACGCGCACGCCGCGCGGTCCCCATTCCAGCGCGGCGGTCTTCACGAACTGGGTGACGCCGGCCTTGGTCGCGGCGTAGACGGCGCGGAATTCGCTGCCGTTGAAGGCGAGCTGCGACGAGGTGAGCACCATGGCCCCTCCCCCGCGCGCGATCATCGCCTCGCCGAACAGCCTGGTGAGCACCATGGTGCCGATCAGGTTGACCTGCACGACGCGGTTCATGTCGTCCCATTTCAGGTCGAGCAGCGGCTCGTAGACCAGGATGCCGGTGTTGGCGATCAGCACGTCCACCGGGCCGACGGCGGCGTACAGCGCCTCGCATGAGGCGATATCGGCCTGGTCGTAGGTGACCGTGGCGATGCCCGGCCGCTCCGCCGCCAGCGCGGCGAGCCCCTCGCCGTCGCGGTCGGCGGCGTGCACCGTGGCGCCGAGCCGGTGGAACAGCCCGGCCGTCGCCCGGCCTATGCCGCTCGCCGCCCCGGTGACGCATACCGACCGGCCGGAGAAGTCGAGCGCGTCGGGGAGCGCCACCGCGGCCAAGTCAGTAGCCCACCAGCCGCGGCAGGAACAGCACCAGGTCCGGGAACAGCATGCAGACGAACAGCACGCCGTACTGCACCAGCACGAACGGCCAGATCTCCTTGATGATCTCGACGATCCTAACGCGCCATATCCCCGATGAGACGAACAGCAGGATGCCCACCGGCGGGGTGATGCCGCCCAGCGTGATGTTCATGACGAACAGGAAGCCGAAATAGACCGGGTCGAGGTCGTAGAACACCGCGATCGGCGCCATGATCGGCACCAGCATCACATAGGCGGCGTTGGCCTCCATGAACATGCCGACCACGATCAGCATGAGCATGACCAGGAACACGAAGGTGAGCGGGCTGTCGGTCACGGACTGGAGCCAGTCGGCGATGGCGAGCCCCACCATCTCGGCGGTGAACAGGTAGGTCACCTGCGAGGCGAACGCGATCAGCGCGCCGACGATGGCGGTGATGATGCCGGCGTTGAGCAGCGCGGGCGCAAGGTCGGCGACCTTCAGCTTCCGGGTGATGAAGAAGCCGATGAAGAGCGCGTAGACCACCGCCACGGCGGCGCCCTCGGTGGCGGTGAACACGCCGCCGATGATGCCGCCGATGACCAGCACGGGCATCATGAACACGATGATCGAGCGGCGCGCCTCGTGCAGCACGCGGCGGATGCTGAACTTCTCGCCGGTGACCGGGTATCCGCGCTTCCAGGCGATCAGGCTGGTCAGCCCCATCATGGCGAAGCCCAGGAACACGCCCGGCAGGATGCCCGCGATGAACATGGCGCCGACCGAGACGTCCTCGGCCAGGATCGCATAGACGATCATTCCGGCGCTGGGCGGGATAATGGGACCGAGATTGGAGGCGGCGGACACGATGGCGGCGCCGAACGGCCGGCTGTAGGCCTTGGACAACGCCGGCCCGAGCGTGCCGCCGAGCGCGGTCGCGTCCGCCACCGCCGTGCCGGAGACGGCCGACAGGCCCATGCCGGCGACGATGGTGGCGTGGCCCAGGCCGCCCTGGACGCGGCCGACCACCGCGTTTGCGAAGTCGATGATGCGGTCCATGATGCCGCCGCGCAGCATGAGCTGGCCGGCCAGCATGAACAGCGGGATCGCCATTAGCGGGAAGGAGTCGATGGAGTGGACCATCTTGCCGGACAGCTGGATCAGCGGAAATCCGCCAGCCAGGATGCCGGCGAGGCCCGCGAGCCCGAGCGCGAAGGCGAGCGGCATCCCGAGGATGCCGAACACCGCGAATACGATGACGATGGTGGCGATCATGTCTCGCTCAGCGTCCCTTCCGGCAACTCGCCGGTGACGAGGATCGGAAGCAGGTGGAGCAGGCAGTGCGCCTGGCTCACCACCAGCGCGGCATAGAACAGGTTCACGCTCAGCGGCAGGCCGGGCATCATCTGGTCGGCGGTCTGAATGTAGAGCTGGCCGCCATACCAGGCCGCCAGCGCGCACAGGATCATCATGAACACGGCGTTGAAGCGCCGGATCGCCCGCCGCGCCGCCGCGGGGAAGCGCTCGACCGCCATGTCGATGCCGACATGGGCGTTGAACTTGAGCGCCAGCGGGATCGAAAGCAGGACGACCCAGATGAAGGTCAGCCGCGGCACGTCCCATCCCCAGGTAAGCGAGGAGTTGAGCACGTACCTGAAGAAGATCTGGAGACAGACGACGACCGTCATGACCGCCATGCTGGCGATCACGGCCCACGACACCACGAGGTCGATGCGGTCGAGAACCCGTCGGTATCGGGCGAGGAAGTCGGTTTCCATGTCCGGGGCTTGATCCTTGACGGTGGTCGGAAGGCGCGCGCCCGGGGGGGGGGGGGCCCCCCCGCCCG
>JAEWEX010000259.1 GCA_023389135.1 Pseudomonadota bacterium
CTCGATGAGCGTCAGCGCCTGCATGTACTGCGACTGAATATCGGCGGGCTTTTCCTTGGCCTCTGCCGTATTCATCACTCGCGCAAGAGTGTTCATGTCATCGCCTCGCTAACCCTGCCGCGCCGTCGATTGCGACGCTTTGTATGAAGGGGAAGATAGCCTCGGCCGATAAAAATGAGCTTAAACGGTCTGATGAAATTTGTATTTATTTTTCAGACTCAACAAGCGGTTACCTGGATTGATGAATCGAATCTGACCGCGATCGTCTATGCTCCGGCAAGGCCGAGAAAGACATGGAGCGCCCGGTCGAGACGCGTGGCGTCGGAGGGGTCGAGCGAGCCGATTCGCGGACCCAGGCGGGCACGCGGCAGGGTCGTCACCTTGTCGGCCATCACCCACGTGGTTCGCCGCAGACCGTTGCCGCTGTTCGGCTGGAGTTCCACGCGGACGGCCGAGGCAGGCAGCCGCTCCGTCGTACAGGGGCACAGCGTCACCGACAGCGTGGCATCGAACAGATCGGACTGTACGATCACAGCAGGCCGGGGCTTGCTCGTATACGGACTTCCGCCGGCGACCGTGACGATGTCGCCACGCCTCACCCGAGATCATCCCAGTCGCTCAGTTCCTCGATCAGCGCCATCACCCGGGCTTCATCCTCAGACGCAGCGATCGCAAGCGCCTGCCGGTGCGCCTCGGCCTTGAACTCCGGGGTCGTCACATCGGGCAGCCAGATCTGGACAGGCCGAAGGCCCTGCGCGCGCAACCGGTCGCGATGAGCCTTGACGCGGTCACGGTTGGCCTTGCGGCGCGCAGCCTCGGTCAAGGTCGCCTCCATCGAGTGACATGTAATGTAGGCCCGCGCCCCGCCAGCCGCAATGGCGGGGCCGCGCGAACTCAGCCGGCCTCGCTCCCGCGCAGAAATTTCACGATCCCCGAAAAGTCGACGCCGGCATTGCCCTGGCCCACATAGAGGTTGTACAGCGCCGCCGCCTCGGCCCCCAGCGGCGTGGAGGCGCCCGACGCGCGCGCCGCCTCCTGGGCGAGCTTGAGGTCCTTCAGCATCATCGCGGCGGTGAAGCCCGCCTGGTAGTCGCGGTTGGCGGGGCTCGCCGGCACCGGGCCGGGCACCGGGCAGTAGGTCGTCAGCGACCAGCACTGGCCGGACGCGGTGGAGGCGATGTCGAACAGCTTCTGGCGGTCGAGGCCCAGCGTCTCTGCCAGCACGAAGGCCTCCGACACCGCGATCATGGAGACGCCGAGGATCATGTTGTTGCAGATCTTCGCCGCCTGCCCCGCGCCGGCGTCGCCGGCATGGACGATGGTCCGGCCCATGAGCTTCAGCAGCGGCTCGGCCTGCGCGAAGGCCTCGGCGGGCCCGCCCACCATGAAGGTCAGCGTGCCGGCGGCCGCGCCGCCGACGCCGCCGGAGACCGGCGCGTCCAGCATGGGGCAGCCGCTCGCGGCGGCGGCGGCGGCGACCGCGCGGGCGGACACCACGTCGATGGTGGAGCTGTCGATCAGCACAGTGCCGGGCCGGGCTGCGGCCAGCACGCCGCCCTCGCCCTCATAGACCTCGCGCACCTCCTTGCCGGAGGGGAGCATGGTGACGACGACGTCGGCCCCGGCCACCGCCTCCGCCAGCGAGCCTGCCACCGCCCGCCCGTCCGCCGCGAAGGCCTCGCGGGCGCGGGCGAAGACGTCGAAGCCCACGACCTCGTGGCCGCCGGCCGCCAGGTTCCTCGCCATGGGCGCGCCCATGTTGCCGAGGCCGATGAATGCGATGGTGCTCATGCCCGGCGTCCCTCCCAAGACGTTTCCGTTGTTCCGGCGGCCGTTCCGTCAGCGCCCGAGGCCGGCCGCGGCCACCTGCCAGCTCAGATAGCCGTAGAGCACGATCAGCAGCATGTTCCAGAAGGTCAGCACCCACAGGCCGCCGAACACCTCGGGGAAGAACACGCTCATGCCGATCTGGCTGCCGGCGGCCAGCATCCAGATCACCGCGCCCCAGGACGAGGTCAGCCACAGCCCCACGGCCGCCACCGGATCGAGCACCGCGAAATAGATGTTGGCGGCGAGCCATTCGGTGTCGGCGTCGCCGAAACCGGGCTGGGTGCCGCCGTCGCCGTCCAGCAGCAGCCCCCAGTGCGTCAGCCCCTTCAGCGCCTGCGCCACGGCCAGCGCACGGAAGAAGGCCACCAGCACCTGGTCCCAGTGGATGCCGATGGGCGCCGGCGCCTCCCGCTCGACCGCCTCGGCCTTGCGGCCGGCCTGCCCGATACGCTCCATCAGTCCAGCCCCAGTTCGTCCGGCCCCGGTTCGTCCGGACCGAGCGGCGCGAAATGGCGCAGCACCGCCGACCGGTCGATGCCCTCCAGAGCCGCCGGCCGCCAGCGCGGCGCGTTGTCCTTGTCGATCACGGCGGCGCGCACGCCCTCGTAGAAGTCCTCACCATAGACGATGCGCGACACGATGCGGAACTCCGTGCGCATGGCCTCGCGGAAATCCAGCGCCGCGCCGCGCCGCATCTGCTCGTGGGCGATCTTGAGGCTGGTGGGCGACTTGGCGCGCATGGCGGCGGCCGCCTCCGCCGCGAATCCGGCCTGGGGGCCGCCGCGCGCCTCGGCGTCGAGCGCCGCAAGTATGTCCTCCACG
>JAEWEX010000267.1 GCA_023389135.1 Pseudomonadota bacterium
TCTTCTCCAGGTTGCCCAGCGCCTTCTCCTCGATGGTCGACAGCCCGCCCAGGATGTTGCCCTTGGTCGGCTGGCTGTCGGACAGGTCGGAGGTCTTGAACGGCTCGATCACCTCGTCCTGATAGGCCTGGAAGGTCTTCATGAACTTGTCCGCCGCCTCCGGGGTGGCGGCGCGCGCGGCGCAGATGTGCTCGGCCCCGGTGATCTCCGAGGTCTCGCCGAACACGCCGGTGAGCCCGTGCGGCAGGAGCTTGTCGTACATGTTGCCGACCGTGGGACAGGACGACAGGCCGGTGGTGGTGTCGCTCTCGCCGCATTTGGTGGAGACCCACAGGTCGGCGAGCGGCACCTGCTCCTTCTGCAGCTCGCTCGCCCAGTGCACGAACTCCTTGGCCTTCCAGCTCGCCTGCCGGATGGTCTCGAAGTCGCCCTTCTGCTCGATGGAGAAGCCCGCCACCGGCTTGCCGGTCGCCGCGATGCCGTCGACGATCACCTGGGTCCATTCCGGCTCGATGCCGATCACCACCACGGCCGCGACATTGGGGTTGGCGCCGGTGCCGATGATGGTGCGGAAGTGCAGGTCGAGATCCTCGCCGAACTGCAGCCGGCCATAGGCGTGGGGGATCGCCATGGTCCCCTTCACGTTGTTGGCCACGGATTCGCACGCGGCGTTGGAGATGTCGTCCACCGGCAGGACGAGGACGTGGTTGCGCACGCCGACGCGGCCGTTCTCGCGGCGCCAGGCGGTGACGGTCGTGCTGCTCAGTTCGCTCGCCATAGTGATCACCACCGCTTGGTCTTGAGGTTGTGGGTGTGGACGTGCCCGCCCTTCTCGGCGGGGCCCACGAACTTGCCGATGTCGGCGCCGTATTTGATGGCCGTGTCGCCGGGCGCGAAATCCTGGAGCGCGACCTTGTGGCCGATGGGGATGTCGGCCTTGGCGGTCAGCCGGAAATCGCTGTCGTCCTCCGTGCATACGCACAGCATCTCGGTGCCGGCGGCCAGCCCCTCGACCACCACGACGCCGACATTGTCGGCCTTGTGGTGGACGAGGAGATGCGGGTGATTGGTCATGGGCGTCTCCCTGGACGGTGTGGGCAATGCGGGCCGGGGGTCACTGGAACCGCACCCCGAGGCCCATCGAGAACAGCAGGTAGAAGGCCGATACGACCACCACCGACACGGCGAACTGCACCGCGACGGTGCGCGCGGTGACGGGCTCGAACCGCGCGACCAGGCCGGCGGCGAAGAAGCCGCCGATGCTGGCCGCATAGAAGCCGGCCAGCGGGGTCAGCGCCATCCACGCCGCGACGACGGCGCCGAGCGCCACCGGACGCCACAGGGCGGCGCCGGGCGCGGCGGCATGAAGCTCCTGAAGCCGCAGCGCCCGCAGCAGCAGCGCCGCCGCCAGCACCAGCATCACGATGGCGACCGCAGTCGGGAACAGCGCGCCGAACCGGGTGAACGCCGCGCTGGCGGCCAGGACGTAGGCGGCCAGGCCGGCAAGCGCCACCGCCATGGCGGCGCCGGGCCAGTCGCGCCCGGTGGCGGGGGTGTCACTCCGCATGGGCGAGCCTCGCCTGCCGGCGCCGCAGCAGCAGCGGCCACACCAGCCCCATGACGATCAGCGCGATGATGCCAAGCGAGATCGGGCGGCCGAAGAACACCGCCCAGATGTTGCCCGACGCGGTGCCGATCAGCCAGGACTGCACGAAGCCCTGCTCGGCGATAGTGCCGAGCACCACGCCCAGCACGATGGGCGCGGGCGGGAAGCCGGCCCGGCCGAGCAGCCAGCCGAACAGGCCGAGCACCAGCATGATCAGCACGTCCGCATAGCTGGAGTGGATGGCGTAGGTGCCGAGGATGGTCATCAGCAGGATCGAGGGGACCAGCACCGGCTTGGTGATGCTCGCCATCATCCGGAACGCGTAGCGGCCGATCAGCAGGCCGATGGGCAGCATCAGCACGGTGGCGATCAGCAGGCCGAAGATGAAGGTGTAGACGATGGCGCTGTGCTCGGTGAACAGGTTCGGCCCGATCCGCACGCCGTGCACCATGAGCGCGCCGAGGATGATGGCGTCGGGCGGCGTGCCGGGGATGCCCAGCACCAGCGTCGGGATGAAGCCGCCGCCCACCGTGCCGTTGTTGGCGGCCTCCGAGGCGACGACGCCGGACGGGTTGCCGTGGCCGAAGCTGTCCGGCTCCGGGGAGCTGCGCCGCGCCTCCGAATAGGCCAGCAGCGACGCGATGGCGCCGCCCGCGGCCGGCAGCGCGCCCACCATGGTGCCGATGCTGCTGCTCCTGAGCAGGTTGACCTTCTGGCGGCCCAGCTCGCGAAACGCGGCGCCGAGGCCCGGGCCGCCGCCGGCGCCGGCGTCCACGATGCGCAGATGCGGGTCCGGGCGCAGCACCATGTCCAGCACGACGGGAATGCAGAACAGGCCGATCAGCGCCACCACCACATGGACCCCGCCCACCAGCGCCGGCTGGTCGAAGGTGAAGCGCATGTCGCCGCCGATCACGGCCGAGCCGACGAAGGCGATCAGCAGCCCGATGCAGGCGCCGAGCAGCCCCTTCACCAGCTGTCCCTCCGACAGCGAGGCGATCAGCGTCAGCCCCAGCACCGCCAGCCAGAAATATTCCGGCGGCCCGAACGCCAGCGCCACCCGCGCCAGCGGCGGCGCGAGGATCAGCAGCGCCAGCACGGAGAACAGGCCGCCCGCCACCGACGCCAGCGTGGCGAGGCTGAGCGCCAGTTGCCCGTCGCCGCGCTTGGCCATGGGAAAGCCGTCGAACGTGGTGGCGATGGACGACGGCGTGCCCGGCGTGTTGACCAGGATGGCGGCGAAGCAGCCGCCATAGATCGCGCCCATGTAGATGCTGGCCAGCGTGATCAGCGCCGAATCCGCCGGCATGGTGAAGGTGAACGGGGTGAGGACGGCCACCGCCATGGTGGCCGTCAGCCCCGGTATGCCGCCGATCACCACGCCGGCGACCACGCTGACCGCCGCCAGGCCGAGGTTCAGCGGCGTCAGCGCCTGCAGGAAGAAGTCGAACATGCCCGCGCTCCGCCGATGGACCCCGTTGCCTCGCGACGGCCCGGCGTCACTTGATCATGCCGAGCAGCTTGGCGACCTCGGTGTAGGAGGCCTGGAGCTCCTTGCCGTATTCCGCCATCTCGGAATAGGGCACGTCGATCAGCACGTATCCGGCGTCCTCCATCTTCTTGCGCAGGTCGGGATCCTTGTTGATCTCGGCGAACGCGTCGGATATCTGGGTGCGCATCTCCTCCGGGACGCCCGCCGGCACCGCGACGCCGCGGCGCGCGCCGCCGGTGAAGTCGATGCCCTTCTCCTTGAAGGTCGGCACGTCGGGGAACAGCGGGTGCCGCTCGTCCATGGCGACGCCGAGCAGACGCACCTGGTCGGCCTGCTGGACGCCCACGGTGGTGAAGCCCCACTGCGCCTGCACCTGGTTGCCGAGCAGCGCCGCGCTCACCGCCGCGGTCCCGGAGAACGGGATGTAGGTGGTGGTGATGCCGGTGGCGTTGTCGAACGAGGCGTGGGCCACATGCGGCGCGGAATTGGTGCCGGTGCCGCCCACCGTGATGGCGCCCGGCGCCTCCTTGGCCTTGGCGATGAACTGGTCGAGATCCTTGATCTCGCTGTTTGCGGGCACGACCAGGGC